>JASHYD010000530.1 GCA_030043175.1 Xanthobacteraceae bacterium
TCGTCGTCGACACGATCGGAATCGATGAGAGGACGTGGGTGGACGGATTCGGAACACCGCACACCAAAGAGCTTCATGTGATTGAGCACTTCCATTTGATCGACGACGGCAAAGTGCTGGAGGCGAATGTTCGCGTGGAGGACCCGGGCGCCTTTACAACGCCCTGGGATGCCATCCAGTGCTTCCGCCCGTATGAGGCGGCCGTGCGCCGGCTGCCGATCGAGCGCGTTGCGCAGCTTGCGAGCGCAGCGGAAGGCCCACTGACAGAGCTGATCTGCGCCGATAACCCGAACTCCTTCTTCCCTGGTACATCCGCCCTGCCGGTGCCGCAAGCGGTCGCGTCCGATTTCTGATGTCTCGGATCGAAGGGTAACCCATCCCCCGCCGAAAGGCGGAGGCTTTCACCCCCAGCCTGTCGGCGTGCCTTCTCGCGCTGTTCTGCTTGGCCGCCGGACGACGCCTCGACCGGCAAACCAGCGTGCGCCAGAGCCTCGTACAAGCCTCATCGCGTGGTCACCGCACGCAAGCAAAATGCGATGATCCGCTCAATCTTTAGAACTGGTAGCGAAAGACCCGAAGCACCTGGACAGCCAACCCGCATTTGGCACGTCTGGGTGCGGCTCGGTCCGAGCCGCACCAGGACGCGAGATCGGGAAAAATACAATTATGGTGCCTGATCAAAAATCCAGCCGAGTAGCCTCGGGAATCGGAAACAGACCCTGGTTGAAATAATCCAGATTGTTCTCCGAGCAGACCGTCTCCTTTATGGGAGCATCAACCTTGAACCAGCGCTGCTGCATGGTGAGCGGCGCGTTGAACGTATCGGGGTCCTCGACCGTCACAAGTGCGGTCATGTTCTTGCCGTCCGGCTCGATGGTGAAGCGCTCGACAACGTGCAGCTTGTCGGTGTGCGGCGTGCGGAAGTTATCAATGTAGCTGTTTTCGGTGGAGAGGCCGACAGTATCGACGACCAGCGTGCCGTTCTCATAGTGGCCGATCGACTCGCCGAACCACGACGGGGTCACATGCTCCGAATGCTGGTCGGTGAGAAAGATGCGCCGCACCATGTGGTCACGTTGCCACATCATCCACACCTCCTTCGGAGTCTGGATGAAATAAACGGGCTCGAAAGGATAGAGCAGTTGCCCCGGAACGCCGCCCGGATAACAGCGGGCTTGCGCCGCAAATGGTATTGCCATCTCGCTGCGTAATGCGGCCTCGTTCGACGCCTGCATCAGCGCGGCAGCCCAAGGCTTGAGCACCGGATCCTTCGCGTTCCCAATGCGTTTCGTCGGCTGAGTGCCGATCCGCGCCGCTTCGGCATTGCTGGTGTAGGGATGGGCGGGATCGGGCTTGATCGGACCGTGGCCATGCCCCGGTGGCGGATCGCGCCAATCCGCCACGTTGGTCTGCCAGCCGAACTCGGCCGACGCAAATTGGGGAACGGGATTGTTCGGCTCCGCCGCGGCCGCCGATACCAAAGCGCCCGCGGCAAGGAAGCCCAGAATGACGTGGCCGGCCACAGCTGATTGCCGCGAGGCCGACCGGATGCCGTTCGCATGGGTCATGAGGTTCTCCTTGAGATGGCTCCGGCGAACGCCAGAAATGATGCGGACAATCATCTCGTAGACACTAAAGAATGGCAAGGCGTTCGCCGATCGCAACCAGGCAGACCCGCCCTGACGGCGGCACAGCCGTGTCCTTGACGGACCCTGGGACGGCGAGGGGACCGTGGTCGGCGAGTTTTGCGGTCTTGGGCAATCGCTGAGAAACCGGACGGCAGCGATCGGCGCGAGGCGCTTGTCCTGCCCGCAGTGATCACAAAGGCGATCACAAGTTTGCGGGCTGCCGCCAAAGCCCTTTGCCGAATTCACGATGGCACGCAACCATCGATCCGTCGAAAACGCCGGCAGCCCCGGCTGATGCGATAACGCCCGCCCCTCCCCCGCTTGCCAGGGCTTACGAGGGAGGGGGGCTCGGCCCGCGCTAGAAGCGTCGTGTAATTAAAGCCTGGCCTGCGGTCCTGTGTGGTTCGAAATTGCTGCCTCGACGTGTCAGGTCCCATCGGCCCGCTTCCCGAATATGTTTCTAAAGTCATGTTTCTGTCACTGGTGCGTGAGGTTGTGGGACGATGAGTCACGGGGCCGCGCGGCTCCCTCGCAAAGGGCAGAGATAACGGACCAAGTTGTGGATGGCGGGTGGGCGCGCGTCACCGCCCAATCGCGGCGCGGCGCCTCCAGCCGAGGATATGCGCCGTCGGCGCCATCAACTATCAGTCCTATCTGTCGTGACCCGCAATGCCGCGTGATCGCCGCTATCGGACTCACATTTGCGCGAGGCGGGGATTGCTCGGCGGCCTCGTCGACCGGAGCCATCTGGCATCGGCCGTCTTCGGCGCCGGGAATGATGTCGACGATGGCGGCCAACCCCTCCGCGCATGGCCGAGAATTCAGCCTCATCCCTCCGAGCCCAGCAACAGTGGCCCGTGTAGCGGGGGCCACCGGATCACAATGTTAGACCCTCGCCATAAAGGACCAATGCCTCCGATCGCCTCCGGGACCGTTCGCGTCGTCTTTGGTCCAGGCCACGTCGGGTTATCCGCCGAAGACTCACCCGTGAAAGCCGACGTGGCGGTCGGGCTGCAGTGGGCCAGCTGCGGCCCTCGACGCCTCGTCATATCATCGGGCGACCCCTTCCGCACGGATGTGCAAACGGTGTAGCCTCCTCACCGTTCGCCCCGGGGACCGTGCCGAAATCTCATTAGTCCAGTGGCGGAAGCGCCGCCATGTCTATTAGGCTGGCGCCGTCTACACGCAGCGGCGTGGGTGTTGTTGCAACTCGTTAAAGCTAAGTTACTGGGAGGAATCACATGCATAATCAGTTCGGGAAGATCGCCATAGGCTGCGTGCTTGCGGTCGCCGGAATGCTCTCGGCCGCCTACCCGCAGGCACCAGCGCCGTCAGCGCCAACAGGCTCAGTGGTAGTCGCGTCGCCCAGCTACACGTCCATTGCGATGGAAATCACAGTCAACCGCCCGGCAGCGGAGGTGTGGAAGCGCGTCGGCAAGTACTGCGACATCAGCGAATGGCTGCAGGTTCCGGCGGGGTGCAAGATCACATCGGGCACGGACGGCGAGTTTGGCGCCGTTCGCACCGTGGGCGCCGAGGTGCTCGTGGGCCGAACCGAGCTCTCTTATACGTATGCGCAAACTCCGAAGGAAGGCACGCCGTACAACCTATATCACGGCACGCTCGAAGCGCGACCCGTGACGCCGACGACATCCAAGATCGTCTACACCTTGTTCTTCGATAATTCGATGCTGCCGGATGATGCAGCGCGGGCGACGGATAAGGAACGACGACGCACCAGGTTCATGCAGGCACTGCAGAACATGAAAACGCTCGCCGAGGGCGGCAAGTTGAATTGAGATCGGTGCGTCGAGCACCTCGATAGAAGCCTCGGCCTACGCCGATGCCCGCACGCCGCGCCGATCATCGGTTGCCGCGGCCGGCGGAGCGAACGCGTCCGCCTGGGCTTCTGCGTCTTCACAGTGAGCGTCAAAAGGAAGCTACACGTTCGCTGGGAGAATGGTTTTGCCAAAATGGTTAACCTTGTCAGGGTGACCAAGCGCAGGAGCCGCCGTCAGCTCAATCATCTGTCGAACGGACGGCGGCTTATCCCTGATTGCTTGCGTGCGCACCGTATCTCTTGAGGCTGCCAGCGGAACGCGCGGATGTCTTTATCAACCGCAAGGGCAGCCCGGAGGCAGACGAGTTAATGTGCCGTCAAAGCCAAAGGACATCGCTTTGTTTGAATAAGGATTCCTTCAATCGGTTCAAGCAACCGCCGATAAAGCTGATACGCAAAATCGTGATCACATTCGGAGCATCTTTATCGAGCAAAAGCGGCTTGGCGGGCGATCCGCGCGGAAACTGATTGGCCGCTGGAACGCCATGGCCGTTCCCTCACCACCGCAGTGGCCGCCCCTGGGAGCCGCCGGTGGTTGACTGAGCCAGCTCACATCTGCCAGGCGGTGTCCGGATTTTCCTCTGGCATCGGCGCGACCGCGACCTCGACAGCGAGATCCGCGTCGACGGTGACCGCGGTTTTTGGCGCCTCGTAGCCGGGCTTCCAGATCTCAAGATCGTAGGAGCCTTTCGGGACCAGCAGTTCCGCAAGTCCCGAGCCGCCGGTTGCCGCCCGGTAGGCACCCAGCCGCACTTGTGCGTTTGCAACCGGTGACGCTGCATCTTGCTCGACGACCTTGACCGTCAATCTGTGTTCGGGCGGGTCGACGATCGCAATGCTGAACCGGGATGATGAGCCCTGGTGCGCAAGGGCGAGGTCAGCGGCAGCGAACTCGACCGACCACGAAAACATGCCGGCGGCCGCGGGCGCAATCAAAGTGAGCTCGGTCCAATACAACCCGGTGGTGCCCGGCCACGGCGTGTCACCGAGAACGCCCCGCGCCAGCATCACGCCGGCGGCATCGCACACTGCGATATGAGCGCCCATCAGATTGCAACCGGCGGCGGATTTCGCTCCAACCTTGATGGCGAATGGACGGCCGGTCACCACTGGCGACGGGATCGCCCATACGGCAAGGCTCGTCTCGAGCGGCCGAATTCGAACCGGCACCCGCAGCAGGCTCGCACCATGATGCCGCCCGTCACTTTCGTGAGCCGCACAAGAGAGTCGCCACACGTGCTCGCCGGCCCGCGAGGGCGCCTTGAGCGCGATGCGGCGCGCCGCGGCAAGGTCCGCACCCCCCTCCTGAGCCTCGTGCGGTCCGCTCCCTAATCCGCCCCCGCAAGCGGGGGAGGGAGGATAGGGAGGGGGCGCCGCCGCGACCGTGCCCGACGCCGTCACTTCGAGCCGAACGCCGGAAAGGTTGCACCCGGCCGGGCACGACACGACAACTGTCAGCACGAACTCGGCGCCGACCGCTACCTCCGTCGGTCCATCCACCGCGATGATGGTGGCGTGTGCTGCGCCGCCCGCACTCATGCGAACGGTCCGGCTTCGGCACAACGAAGCCCGGTCATGCGCTGCGTTTCGCCGCGTGGCGGCCGGCAATGCGGCCGAACACGAGGCAGCGCGCAAGACCGTGCTGGGCAAACCCGCCCTGGGACTCGCCGGCACAATAGAGGCCCGGGATGACCTCGCC
>JASHYD010000531.1 GCA_030043175.1 Xanthobacteraceae bacterium
GAAATCTCTGCATGATCTGGAGCGGGCGCGAGTCGGCTCGGCATATGAGAACTTGCCCACCTACGGTAGGCCCGTCTTGAGCTGCTATGGGGACTAGGCCGAACTTTACCTGTTTTCCGATCAAGTTATTGATTTTATTAGATACGACTCATTTATGTAGTCATAACATCTCTCTGAATTTTATCCTTGACGTCGACACGGGTTCCGGATTCTCTCCGAATCAACGGAGACAAATCCACACTTAAACACCCACGTCCCATACTCGGAAACCGCTCCCGAGAATTGTAGTCAGTGCTCGGTTGGATAATCGAGTCATTAGAATCGCTTACGCGGCAAGCGGGTAAAGTTCGGACTAAAGAACGGGCTCTTCCGCACCAAGAAAAGATCGACCTCTGTGCCGACAGCGGTAAAAATCATATGACCGGCACGCAACGGTGGAAAACCGTTTCATGCAGGGCGGGTCGGCCAGAGGCCGATGAGAAACTAAAGAGTAATAAACGCCATCGTCAGGAACTGCCGAAGTGGGTAATCGCACTTACCGCTGTGTTCAGCTCCGCGGCCTCGGCCAGCGAGCCGTAATGCTCGGCCATTTGCTGTTGTGACTTTCGATGGAGAAGTCATTTGCCGCAAGGCGGAGAAACGCGTTCGTTCGGTAGCGGTAATGTTCTCCTTTCTTCAATGGAATTGACATGTTAGCGCGCCAACGGAAAAAGACGGTAGCCGAGCATGCGCGTGTGTCGTCAGCGAAAATATAGAGTCGAGCCGACGAGTTCGTGTTCCTAATCTTCCTTTCACGCGTTCGCGATCGATCCCTCGGTCGCCTTCACATGTTTGCGAGGAGGGTCGTTTCGCCGCTTTCGCTGTCATCCGACGGGAACTCTTTCGTGGTCTGAGGGGTTGGCCCGTATCTCAAATCAGAGCTCGTGCAGGGATGTCGCGATCCAGTCTGGCGCTCAGCAATCTGCGGGCAGCTGTGATCGTGATCGTGGTCGCATTTCACTCCTGCATAGCCTATCTCGGTTCCCTGCCACCCTCGGCGCAGCCTTTCAGCAGCCCCCCTTATCAATGGCGCTCCTTTCCAATCATCGATAGTCAGCGATGGCTCGGGTTTGACCTCTTCTGCGCGTCTCAGGACGTTTATCTGATGTCGTTGATGTTTTTCCTGTCGGGCGTATTTGTCTGGTCCAGTCTCGAACGCAGGGGCAGCTGGGATTACATGGCTCACCGTTTTCTACGGCTCGGTTTGCCATTCGCGTTGGCCGTATTCCTACTGATGCCCGTAGCCTATTACCCAGTATATCTCGTCACGGCCACCGACCCTTCCGTCACGGCATTCTGGCACAGTTATCTCGCGCTGCCGTTCTGGCCGAGCGGTCCACCATGGTTCTTGTGGCAACTGCTGGTCTTGAACATGGTCGCTGCTGGCGTATACAGGCTTGCCGCTGGCTGGAAATCGCTTCTTGGCAGGATGGCGTCGCTCGGTGCGCATCCGATGAGGTTTTTCGCGGGCCTGATAGCAGCCTCGGCCCTCGCCTACGTGCCTCTGGCGATCGCATTTACGCCGTGGCAGTGGCTGCAATTCGGGCCATTCGGGCTCCAGCTTAGCAGGCCGCTTCATTACGCGGTCTATTTTTTCGCTGGATTTGGTATCGGTATCTACGGAATGGAGAACGGTCTACTCGCGTCTGACGGGTTGCTGGCGCGGCGGTGGGCTATATGGCTGGTGGCTGCATTCGCGGCGTTCTTGCTCTGGATCGCTTCAACGGCACTGGTTTTCGACCTCCGAGATGCGGCCCCACTCGGCCTGCAAATCAGCGCGGATCTCGGCTTCGTGCTGTCTTGCGCCAGCAGTTCCTTGTTTGTCATTGCGGTATTCCTGCATTTCGCCGGCAACCGTTCGCGGGTGCTCGACAGTCTCTCGCGCAATGCTTATGGCATTTATCTGGTCCACTACGTATTTGTTGTTTGGCTGCAATACGCCCTGTTGAATGCGCCCGTGTTCGCATTTGTGAAAGCCGCGACTGTATTTGGCCTCACGCTGGTCCTGAGCTGGGCTGCGTCTGCGGCCTTGCAGCGCCTCCGGCCGCACCCCCTGCAGCTAGGTGCCAAAAAGTCGATGGAGCCGCGTAAAAGTCATGTCGTTGAGTTTTAAGCCTTTCCTGGCGAAACACCGCGATTTATCACAACGGGACTGTTGAGTCGGCCGATTACCTCGCAGTGGTGGGCGGCATCAATCGGGACCTGTGCCCAATGGGAGTCTTCGCGGTACCGCAAGCGCCAAATGCCCGCGCGGCGAACCACAAAATCGCAGCCGCACCGATCGCCCGTCCCTGCAACCTCCTGAGTGAGGAGGTGACTATTGACCAGAGACGGATTGAGTCTCATCAAGGAACGCGACTGATGTGCCCTTGCGAACTCGCTTGGCGAGGTCCAGGGCATCCCAATTGGTAAGCCGGATGCAGCCGTGCGACTGGGTTTTGCCGATTTCTTCCGGACGGGGCGTTCCATGGATTCCATAGCTCGCCTTGGTTAGATCGATCCAGACCAAGCCGACAGGATTGTTGGGGCCGGGCGCAATAGTAAGTTTTCTATGCGTCCGCACGCCTTTGAATCGGAACTTCGGGTCATAGTGGTAGCTAGGGTTCACGACCACCCGACGAACACTGTAAGTACCGCTTGGTGCCGGTTTCTCTGTGCTACCGATCGATGCCGGATAGAAAGCAATTATTTCGTCATTGCGCCCGAATGCGCGAACGACCTTGGCCGGCTTGTCGACCTCAATCTTGAGGACCTGACCATCCGGTCGGCCATCGGCAACGTTGGGAACGATGATGACCGTGCCGGCGCTATCTAGTGTCTTGCCGCGATTGAGCAGCTTGATCGTTTCCTCCGTGGTGTGGAATTTTTCTGCGAGAAGCTGCGTTGCGCTCCGGTAAGCGAGTCTGTGGAGGCGAGCCATGCCTTCAAAATCGCGAGGTATTGTGCGCACAAAAGGCCCGCGAACATCGTCGTCCGCGATCGTATATTTGATCAGGACCGGCGCACTAATGGACTCGCATAACTTATCCCAGGTCGGTTGATCGAGCCGGCCGCTCGTCGCGAGATCACGTGAGCGCTGGAAGGCGACGATCGCCTTCCCGGCGTTCTCGCCTGTTTTCCCATCGATTACACCGGGTGATAGATCAAGCCTATCGAGCAGCACCTCGGCTTTGAACATCGCGGCCCTGGGCGTTTTCGGCGAGCTCGTATTCGAGCACGCTGTCTGATCGACTGCCACCGGCGATAAGGGCTGAGGTGGCGCGCGTCGGGCGTGAACAGGCCCGCCATCCACGAGCAACAGCGCAACAGCCGCAACGCCATAAACCTGAAGCACCCTGCTTGTGCTCACGATTGTCTCGCCTTTATCGATTATTGGCACTTGGCAAATGGTTCCACAGTTGTTCATTGGCAGATGCGATAACGATCACTTGTTCCGTGCGGCGCGATATCAACATGCAAGTGATCCGCGTGGGCCGCGTCTGAGCCAGGACCGAGCACGGTTGTGAACCACCCGCATGCGGCAGTCCGAACCGAGTCAACGACGTTTCGCATCGTTTCATCTCCGTCTGGCTTTATGGGAATGAATGTACCGCTTGAAAGCTCGAAGCCCGAGATGTCGATGGCTTTGCCCACCGCGTGTGCGCTGAGCTTGCCGACTGCCGCGCCGTTGCGGTTGCGGCATTCGTAGCCAGGACCTGTGCGCACGGCCCGCAGGTCGGTGGACATCACGCCTGTAACCAGCGGGGCCACCAGGTGGCCAAGCCACGCAGTTACGCGCTCAGCGAACTCGCAGGAAACAACAGGTTCTTCCGGCAGATGGATCTCGGTTGCTGCCCGTATTCGAGTCGTGACCGACTTGAGGCGGACCGGGATCTGGATAGTGCAGGCCGCCCTGGCGGCGACAGGCATGGTAACGATATCGAACCGTACGCCGGCGGCGCGAAGACGCGCCAGGCACGCTTCATCTTGCCGCGCGGGATCCTCCGTTTGGCTTGGTTGTCTTTGCTCCTTCTGCGCGGTCGCGGCCGGAGGCGTCATCGATGGAGCACCAGGCGTAACAGGACGTGGCCGCGGGACAGGCACAAATCGCTGAGGCGCGGCGTGCAGCGAGACGACCATCAGTCCGATTGTCACTCCCATCGCCGGGAGAGTTGCGAGATGTCGAAGGCGTCGCATGAGCGCCGGAAGCGTGGACAGTCGACGCGTCACTCGAGACAGCAATATGCTTAGCGAGTTTCGCATGGCGTCGGCTATTGCATTGCACGAGCCCGCCGCCGTTTCAGCCGCCGCAATGCGACCATCCGACGTCGGGCACTAGAGGGAGCGTCTCGATGGCGCGCAGCATTGCTTTCGCTTGGGCGCGCATGTTCACCTCCTTTTCCAGCGCGTTCTGCATTAGCCGGATCAGATTGCACTCCTCCCTTCGCGCCTCGGCCAAAGTGACGTGGCGACATGATACCTCCGCGAAGAAAGACAATGCCCGATGGATGCTGTTTGTCGGTCACTAGACGGAAAAGTCCGTCGGATGAGTTCTTGTTTCTGGTCGTCTTTTCACACGTTGGAGATTGACTTCCTGGCCCTTATCACACATTCGCGAGTGAGCTCCTTGCATGACGATGCAAATGCTGTGGTGACTAAATGGCTCCATTACCGATGGGGCATATAGAGCACGCCAGCTTAACGCGTGCGTCAAGAAAGGAGGGATGACCCCGAGCCCGCTGGAGGCTGGGAATGAATGCTCTGGGGTCCTTCAACCGACGCTACGCGGGTACGCGTCCACCTATCCGTTAGGTCGGACCGATTCAACTGCCTAATTGTTCGAGTGCGGGGCGGCTAGTCTAGTACCGCGGCCTCAGCAGGCTCCCTATATTGCCTTGATAGCCGTGAATCGTCCCTTCCCCATTTTGGTTGAAGTGCGCAGTGCCGTCGATCCGGCGATACCCGCGCGAGCGGCAACCCGATACGATGCATTCCGCATCAGAAAACGGCGCTGCCCCGATAGTTTGCAGCAACCGCATCACACGTTGGGGAGCGATTCGTGATCACGAGTTCGCGAGCGCTTTTTGCGCATTGAACGAACCGCCATGTGGGAGTAGCGGCACGGAAGGCCTGCTCAATCGCGAAGAGATTGCGCTTCCTCGGGGCGGTTGCGGATTGGTGATTGGCGGCCGCCCATCCGGCGGGAAACGCGGCCATCGAAGATCAACAGACCGTGGTCGTCGTCGCATCGCGGTGTGCCGGATTGCCTTCACCAATTCGATCAGCTTACCGACGCCAACCGGCGTCAAGAGTTTGCGGTTTCGCGGTGTGCTATCGGCCGCCGGAGCGGCATGGTTTTGACAACGGCCCAGCTAGCTCGGCGCCACCCTCCCGGCCCGCCAGACACGCGAACAATTCCGCGGGGAACGACATTCCTGAAAAATGATTTCAACAGGAGCGGAACAACGAGTGACCAGAAGATCTTGAATCAAGGTAGCCGAAGGCGGCTTGCATTCTCCAGGTCGAAATTTTCAGGGCCGAAAAAGATCGATGAGTGACCTCAACGTGGCATTGCTTTGGGGAAGGCTTGAAAAATGCCAAGCTCAAAAGACGAGATCTGCGGGGAAGCAAATCTCGAGGCTTGTATTCCTCAAGAGAATTCCGACGAACATGCTAGAGCAGCTAACGAGCGTGCCCGGAAGGCGCGAGGGTTACCACGACAGCTAGCCGTTGTTGTCCGCGAACACGACGGTTCGGTCACGCCTCGCACTTTGTACTTGCGAAACGATGGTGAGAGACGGTTCGATTTCGTCTATGCCACTCCACGGCATCACGCTGTCGATGGCGTCGACTCGATTATGTTGCTGATCCCCAAAGACATGGCGTCCGATTAACGCAGCGGCCCGCGAACGCGCTCTTCCCGCAAGTGGCCGCCCTGCTTCGGAGCCCTGAATGGGCGGCTTACCACTATCGTGCTGTCGTGCGTTTGGGTTGGGGGATCGGGTCGACTGCGTCAAAGGTGGCCACGAAGGAGGTTGATAAAGCCAGACAGTCCGGCACCTTACACCGGCTTAGCCGCTGCATCCGCATCTTCAACGCATACGCGTGCCATTGAACTGACAGCCGATACGACCAGAGAGGAATGTCATCCCCATGCGGCCGCTCGCATAAGCGGGTATGCGACGCCCTGGTGTGACGGCTGAGAGTCGCGGCAAGCGGTTGAAGTCACTCAGGCGTGATCAGCGATCGGTAGGGCCCGCTGTTGAAGGGTTGAGGGCGTCGAGCGGGTTGGGCAGCGCTTTGAGGATATCGAGCACTCGTCCGCCCAGCGGTCTGCGAGATCTTGGCTTGATTGAGACCGACACGCATCTGAGCGACACGTGCCGTCGACCTCTTTGAATCAATGCGCTCGGCGCCCGGCCGGCAAGCGGAGCAAAAAAGGACCACACGCGGCGACGTGTTCATTGAGCAGGAAGCGCGTCTCGCCATCGCGCAGTAGGAGCGCCGACGGCAGTAAGAAAAAGTAATAGCCGTGCCGATGCCTACGTCCGCAGTGCCTGGAGCGTTCGAGCCTGAGGTAAAAGCAGCCATGAGCGAGGGTTTCCCAAGTTCTTCATGAGCTGGGTCGAGATCACAAGTGTGAAGTTGCGTTAGCGACCTTCAATGGCCACTTTGATTGGCCCACCCGTATTAAAGCCACCGGCTCTGCCGGGAATACTTAACCGGCCAGCGAACGTTCTGCGCTGTCATTGTGGTGGCGGGGGGGAATGGACGCGTGAACCTAGGATGGTGAAACTCGCGAACGTGTGACCGGCAAACCGGAACAAAACTCGTTCGACAGCTTTTCCTATGCCTAGTGGCCGAGATACGCAATCGACGTTATGCCTCGACCACAGTCAATGCGGAGGGCTCTCTTCATGTTGGGTTGGGCACTTACTTTTCTAATCATAGCATTGGTCGCTGGCGTCCTGGGCTTCGGCGGTATCGCCATTATCTCCATAGAGATGGCAAAAATCATCTTCTTCGTGGCAATCATCTTGTTCCTGGCTTCAGTGATCGTTCAATTCCTCCGCGGACGCTCGGCCCCTATGCCCTAGTGTGGCCGCATCTCCTCTAATTCTGAAGATCCAGTTGGCCGGTAGGTCTTCAAATGAACCTGCCGGCCCGCCCTTCCAAGTGGGTGTCAACTCAGGTACCCGCCCTCATCGATTGCCATGAGTTTTCTTTTGAGAACGGTAGCCCTGCTGTGGGATAGAAGCGAATCAGCCTTCTGCGCCGTCGTGCAATGCGGCGAAACTCACGCGTTAAGCCAAGACGCGACGGCAGCAATCCATCGCGCCGAGCCAAGTAAATTGGCCGGCCGTTACAGCTGGGCGACTATCTTCCCCAAACAAGCGGCCATCCTTGAGTTGCCTCGGGACATAATGCGTGTTCGCCCTCGGCTTTCGCGTCCGAGTGCGCGTTGGGCGGCCTTGGCGACATCGTCAAGACAAGATACACAAGAAGTAAGAGGGCTGGATTTCATGGTTTCTCCTTTCCCGCGAAAACGATCAAATTGCACTGCGGCGCCCAGCAAGCGAGCAGCATTAGTGATATCATCGCGAATGTGTGGAACCCGACGCACCGCGACGGCGTTGGCTCGGGCTACTACTCACTTTCACTGAAGCCCTAACCGGAAATGCGCCGGGCTATCCGTTGAATGATCCTGAACAGCTAGTGTTCTCGCGACGAGCCGATGTCGTTCGTTGGGAGTGGTCCGAGCCCGGCCCACGCAGGTCGCCCTCATACTCCCAGAATTCAAACACCACCGCAGGAGGATTTATGGATCAGGCCAAAGCGCAAGGATCGTCAAAAGCTGGTAGCTGCCCCAACAACTCACAGGAATCAGTCGCAAGCTCAATAAACCGCGGCAAAGAAGCAGTAACCACAGCGGCATCGGAGGTAGTGGACGCCGGGGGAGCTGCTCTCAAGGCGCTGCAGAGTGACTTGCGGGACCTCAAAGAAACGGTAGAGAAGCTTATCTCTCGGGGTAGCAACGAGACCGCTAAGCCTGCTCGCGATGTCGCAGGGCAGGTTAGGACCGCGGGGAGCGATATCGCCGAGCGAGGTATGCACGTTGCTTCCGCAGCGGCTGATCAAGCCAAAACCTTGGTCACGGAGTTGGAGACCGTCGCACGTCGCAATCCACTTGGCGCTCTCGCGAGCGCAGTCGTCGTCGGGATTCTGATCGGCATGATGGGTCGGCGCAACTGATGCTGTTCAAAATTCTGAAGCTATTCGGAGTTGATCTTCCGGCCCGAATGGCAGAGACTCGGGTTGACCTCGAAGAGCGTTTTGACCTTGCCAAGGATAGCGTCGAGCACGCCGCCCAAAGGGCGGCGGTCTTGGCAATACTGTTTCTCCTCGCGACTCTGGTAGCGCTCTCCGCTTTCGGTGTTAGCCTAGTTGCGCTCTACAGCTGGGTTTCAATCAATTACGGTCAATTTTATGGATTAACCGCAATCGGCGTCGTCCTGCTCTTCATTGCTATCGTCATGTATGCGATCGCCATCAGCAAGGCGAAGTCATGGCGTGGCGAAAACATTAGGCGTGTCGCAGCAAAGAAACTAGAACTTGCTCAAGCTCGGGCGGATCGGGTCGCTGCGACAATGGAGACCTTTGAAAGGCCGGCTTTGCCTCCTGCCCAGCAATCTGCGGGCGTGACCGCTGCTAGCGATTTGACCGAGCCCTTAGTCTGGGCGTTGTCTAAAACGATAAAGCTGCCAGCCATGGAAAATCCGGCCATGGACGAGCTTTTTTCTCGTTTGCAGAGCTCGGCCCGAGATGTAACCGACGAGGTGGTTGAGGGCTTGGTTCGCGCAGTGCGCTCTGGCGACCGCCCGCAATTGTTTGCCGCTCTGGGCGGCGCCTTGTTTGTAGGCTGGTTCTTGGGGCGCCACAACCAGCGCAAAACCGATGCCCGTGACGCCCAATAATCCTTCCGAGCGGAGTCTAACCACCGCACGGCGTTGAAGGGTTGAGCCGAGGTGCGGCAAGATTGATGGCCCGCCAGCCTCGGAAAGACAAGCGGCCAACGCTTTCACTGAGTTTTTACTCTGTCTTCTCGCCTCTGAGCCGCAGCGCCGAGCCATGGAACCGAGTTTTTTCGTTCCGCGTTACGTTCGCGGCGAACATAGCGGAGACCGAGAAATGACCACACGGCACCAGTACCTGACTAAGGCGAACGACTGCGCAGACGCCGCAACAAGGGCACGCGACCCTGCCGAGCGTGTTGCGCTCTTGCAGATGAGCCGTTGCTTCATTCTTCTTGCGGATTATGTCGCGGCGCGACAGGAGCATGGTACCGCCCATCGGGCGGATGAACGGGGAGCCGCGGCGCCTGACAGCTAGCAGCCGAGATTTATCTGGCGAACAACGCGTGTTAGCAAAATCCGCCCGACGGCCAGCGAGGCCGCCAACCTATTAGTGAATTTTACGAATTCTTCAACGACACCTACATTCTATCAAAGTGTTAGCCAATAGTTCGAAGAGGTATTCCACCCCTTCTTGCAGTTTCTCGCCCCTCTTTCTACGGACATTATTGGCGATACACAGCGGATGTCGTTACGTGACCTCGCCGTCGGCGGGAACGGTCGCCTCCTGTTGCGCTTATTTATAACTAAGTTTTTGTATCTTCTTCGCGCTCAGCCTCCTCGGTCAACCATACCCCGGCGTGCTCCAAAAAGAAGGCGTCGATCATTTCCGGTGCCGTCGTCGCCGAGACGCGGGCACTTCGGCGCATGTTCCTGTAGATCGCGGATTAGCCAGGATTAGCCACGATTTTTTCTATCAAACCGCGCAGAGATTAACCCTTGCAGTCGGAACTCGACGTTCCCTGACGTCGCGCGCTGGTGATGACAGTTGAAGAGCGAGTCACCCGAACGAAAGCGGCGCCACAGGTTTAATCGTTGAGGTGGATCGTCGAAAGGACTTGATGATTGTTGCGGATCTTTATCGTACGCTGCCGAATGCGTGGACATGTCCCCGGCGACGTGAGAACGTCAATGATAAAGCTCCTACAAATGGCAATGATGTGGCTCCATTTGGCGCTGTGGAGTTTGCGGAGAAAAATAAAGGCGCAGACGATGCATCCCCAATTGTATGAGGCTGGGCTAAAAGTGTCCTGGCATTATTGAAACCGCACAATGCACCGTGTGGCCGGTGTTGTGGTCACCTCGAACGTCCCGCCAAGCTGGCGCGCCAGCCCTTGAACGAGCTTCAACCCTGAAGAGCGTCGCTGCACCAATTGCAAATCAAAGCCCGGGCCATCGTCTTCGACATAGAAGATTAATGAGTTGTCTTCTTTTCTCAACCGAACGCGGATGGTCCCTGCCGTCCGTCCATTCAATCCATATTTGACGGCATTGGTAAGCAGCTCGTTTGCAATTAGCGCAAGCGGCATCGCAGCGTCGTTCGATAGCCGTACGGTATCGGCTTCATAGTTGATATCCAATTCCTGCGGAAAGGTCTGCTTTGCGGTTTCACAAACGGTATTGAGAAAATCATGCGCGTTGAACCGCGTCGCGTCAGGCGTAGTGTAAAGGACACGCTGCGCTGCTGCCATGGCCATGATTCGACCACTCGCCTCCTCAAGCACCTCTCGGGCCTCGGAACTCTCAGCCCGTTGCGCTCCTGCCTCCAATAGTATTTGCAACATCTGCATATTGTTTTTGACACGATGGTTCAGCTCGTTGAGCAGGACCCGCTGCTGGGTCTCGGCGTTTTTGCGCTCGCTGACGTCGACCAGCATATTGATCGCCCCGATAATCGTGCCGGCAGCATCGCGAAGCGGTGTCGGATATGGGATGAAGGGAACCCGCGTCCCATCGGGACGCTCCGCCACGACTTCAGCGTTGCGGATGGCACGACCCTCGTTAAGAGCGATTGCCATTGGGCATTGGTCATACGGGAGAGGCGTCCCGTTGGGATGGTACAGTTTCCACGTCACGCACCATTCATCGCTCCCCATCGTCGGGCTGCGGCCGGTCAGGTCCACTGCCGCCTGATTGAAGTAAGTGATCCTGCCTTCTGCGTCGGTTGTGTAGATCGCTGCGGGGATGGCCGCGATCAGTTCCTGGAGCCGCCGCTCGCTGTCGCGCAGCCGGGCCTCGGACTGCTGCAGCGAAGCTGTTCGTTCGGCCACCCGGTGCTCGAGAGTAGCGTTGAGCTCGAATAGCTGCTCCTCAGCGCGACGCCGTGAGCCTACTTCATCCAGGAGAGCGCGGTTCACCTCCTGGAGATTACGACGGTTTCGATAGAGGTCCGCAAAAACCGCAACCTTCGAGCGGAGGACGGCCGAATTTACGGGTTTGTTAAGATAGTCGACTGCTCCGGTGGTGTAACCCTCAATAATGTGCTGATCCTCATTGTAATGCGCAGTCAAAAAGATGATTGGCACGTTGGCGTACTTCTTTCGCGCCTTAATTATCCGCGCCAGCTCAAATCCCGTTACGTCCGGCATGCGGACGTCGAGAATGAGCAGTGCAAATTCATCAGCGAGCAGCGCGAGCAGCGCCTGTTCAGCCGACAGGGCCCGAACCGGTCGGTAACCAGGGTCGTCCAGGATCGCCTCGAGAACAGTTAGATTCTTTGGCTCATCGTCAACAATCAAGATGTTGACGCGCGCCTGGCTGAGCGGCTCGCGGGTGCTAGGAGCGGCACCTTTTGTCTGGTCGTCTCGAGTGACGCCGCCCCCCGTTGAAACAAACCCTTCTTCTCCCCGTTCCCGGAAATTCGTATCAATCTTGGTCATTGAGTCGCCCCGCTTGCGACTGAACCCGATTGTCGAGGCGACGCGAAACGGTCGCGATTGCGCCTTGGTAAGACCATTAACATGCCCCTTGACATCCGTCGACTCCCGAGGGTCCCGTCGAAGGCATGTCGCCGTCAGCGAAGCAGCCACACTCGCATCAGCGATAACAGATGATCCGTGTTCACGGGCTTAGAGATGTAATCGCTTGCACCGGCTTCGAGGCATTTCTCTCGGTCTCCCGCCATCGCCCTTGCCGTGATTGCCAAGATCGGAAGAGTGCTCAATCGCGGGTCCTGGCGGATATTCCGAATCGTCTCGTATCCGTCCATATCCAGCATCATGATGTCCATGAGCACGATGCTCAAATCAGGTGTTCGGGCGGCGGTTTCGAGGGCCATCCGGCCGCTGGTCGCGGTGATAACCTCCATTTCCTGGCGTTCGAGGAGGGACGCTAGAGCGAAGATGTTACGCGCATCATCGTCGACCACTAGGACCTTGCGTCCGCGCAAGGCTTCGTTGGAGCCATGAATATGCGCAAGCACAGCCTGCTTCTCCTTGGGTAGATCCGCAATTACGCGGTGGAGGAACAGTGCTGTCTGGTCGAGCAGACGCTCTGGGGACTTGACGTCCTTCATGACGATGCTCTTTGCCATGCGTTTGAGTTGAGCCTGCTCAGTCGCCGTCAACTCTTTGCCGGTAAAGATGACCACCGGTATGTTCGCCAGTGTTGGTTCGGCGTGCAATCGAGCAAGCAACTCAAACCCCGTCATGTCCGGCAGCCGCAAGTCGAGCACCATGCAATCAAAGGCGCTACGGGCGAGAGCATCAATCGCCTCGCCTCCGGTGGCAGCTGTCACGATCTCGATGTCCTTGTAATCCAACAGGTCTGCTATGGCCTGTCGCTCGATGTCGTTGTCCTCGACGATCAGTAACCGCTTTGTGCGGGGCGCGGTGAACTCCTTGAGACGGTCAAGCGCTATCTTCAGGCCGTCAGTCGTCGGCTCCTTCACATAATAGGCAAAGGCGCCGTGCGCGAGGCCGTGCTGCCGTTCCTCCGTAACCGTGACGATCTGGACCGGTATGTGCCGCGTGTTTGGATCGAGCTTGAGCTGCCGAAGCACCGCCCAACCCAGCATGTCGGGCAATAAAATGTCGAGCGAGATAGCTGTGGGATTGCAGGTGCGGGCTAGAGAAAGACCGATCGAGCCGTTGGAGGCGACTATTCCCTTGAAACCTTTGTTGCGAACCAGGTCGAGCAGAAGCCGCCCATAGTGAGGATCGTTCTCGATGATCAGTACCAACGGCTCACCGGCAACGACCGCGTCTCGGTCGTCCTCAATGTGCTCTTCGAGGACGGTCGGCAACACGGTTTCGCTGTGTGCCCTGGTCGACGCGCTCGTGGAGGCTTCCATTTGCCGAATCCGCCTGGCCGACGAGGCGGAGTAGCGGAGGGGTAGATAGAGCGTGAAGGCGCTGCCTTGCTCGGGCACGCTGGTCAGCTTGATCTCTCCATTGAGCAGCGATGCCAGTTCGCGACTGATCGCGAGACCAAGACCGGTCCCGCCATATTTTCGTGATGTTCCCGCATCGGCCTGCTGGAAGGCCTCGAAGATCAGCTTCTGTTTATCCGCCGCAATCCCGACGCCCGTATCCTCTACGGTGAAAGCAATCACCTGCTGGGCGTTGCTGAGCACTGGATGATCGAGGCTCCAGCCTGTCGTCACCAAATTGACCCGCAGGTTGACGTAGCCTCGAGCGGTGAACTTGATCGCGTTCGATACAAGGTTCTTTAGGACCTGCTCGAGGCGCTTCGGATCGCTTTCAATCCCACGCGGGAGCCGGTCACCGAGTTCCACCTCGAACGGGAGGTTCTTGGCTTCGGCAACATGCCGGAAGGTACGGTTGATGCTATCGCGCAGACGAGGGAAGGGGATCTCTTCGATTTCGAGCGTCACAGTACCAGACTCAATCTTCGCCAGATCGAGTATGTCGTTGATCAGGTGCAGCAGATCGGATCCTGATGAATTGATGTTGCGGCAGAACTCGACCTGCTTATCGGACAACGTACCGGATGGATTCTCGGCGAGCTGCTGACTGAAAATGAGGATGGAATTGAGCGGCGTGCGCAGCTCGTGGGACATGTTAGCCAGAAATTCCGACTTGTACGTCGAGGTGAGTGCCAGCTGGTTGGCTTTCTCCTCGAGCGCGAAACGCGCTTGCTCGACCTGGGCATTCTTTCGCTCGACCTCGGCATTCTGCTCGGCCAGCAGTTTCGCGTGGGCGGCGAGCTCTTCGTTGGTCCGCTGAAGCTCACCCTGGCGGGATTGCAACTGGACGGTCAACCGCTGCGACTGCTCGAGCAGGCCTTCCGTGCGCATGGTCGCCTCGATGGTATGGAAAACCGCGCCAATATTGACTGTCAGCTGGTCCAGGAAAGCAAGGTTGACATCGCTAAAGCGGCGCACGGCAGCGAGCTCGATGACCGCTTTCGTCTCGCCCTCGAATAGAACCGGGAGCACGACGATGCTCACGTGCGGTGCTTCACCCAGGCTGGAGGAGATCGCGATGAACTGCGGGGGAACGTCGTTGAGCAGAATGTGCTTTTTTTCGAGGGCACATTGTCCGACGAGTCCCTCTCCTAACCGAATAGTCTCGATTGACCGCCCCGTACCAGCGTAGGTGGACAGGAGGCGCAGCCGACGATGTTCATCAGCCCCACCAAGATAATAAATCGTGCCCTGGTGGGCGCTGACCAGCGGACAGAGCTCGCTCAGCAACATCCGGCTGACAGTGCCGAGGTCCCGCTGTCCCTGAAACATCCCGGCGAATTTTGCGAGATTCGTCTTGAGCCAATCCTGCTCACGATTGCGCTCGGTCGTTTCGCGAAGATTGGAAATCATTGTATTGATGTTGTCTTTCAACTCGACCACTTCGCCGCGTGTCTCGACCTGGATGGACCGCGTGAGGTCACCCTGGGTCACGGCCGTGGCCACCTCCGCGATCGCACGAACCTGGCTAGTGAGGTTTGCCGCAAGTAGGTTGACGTTGCCGGTGAGATCCTTCCAGGTACCGGCGGCACCAGGGACGTTTGCCTGGCCGCCGAGACGACCCTCGACGCCGACTTCTCGCGCGACGTTCGTTACCTGAACGGCAAACGTTGCGAGTGTATTGGTCATATTGTTGATGGTGTCTGCGAGGGCGGCGACCTCACCCTTCGCCTGCATAGTGAGGCGTTGATTGAGATCGCCATTGGCCACCGCGGTCACCACCTTGACGATCCCGCGGACCTGGTCAGTCAAGTTGGAGGCCATGAAATTGACGTTGTCGGTGAGGTCTTTCCATGTGCCAGCCACGCCCGGCACGATGGCCTGACCGCCGAGTCGACCATCGGTGCCAACCTCACGCGCCACGCGGGTCACCTCGGACGCGAAACCATTGAGCTGATCGACCATTGTGTTGACGGTCTCCTTGAGCTGCAAGATCTCGCCCTTGACGTCGACCGTGATCTTGCGGCTCAGGTCGCCGCTCGCAATTGCCGTAGCCACATCGGCAATGTTGCGAACTTGGCCTGTGAGGTTTGAAGCCATAAAGTTTACGCTATCGGTGAGGTCCTTCCAGGTCCCAGCGGCGCCCGGCACCAGCGCCTGACCACCGAGCTTGCCTTCCGTGCCCACCTCGCGCGCCACGCGGGTTACCTCGGAAGCGAAACCATTGAGCTGGTCGACCATCGTGTTGACGGTCTCTTTGAGCTGCAAGATCTCACCCTTAACGTCGACGGTGATCTTGCGGGAGAGGTCTCCTTTCGCGACAGCAGTCGTCACCTCCGCGATGTTGCGGACTTGGCCGGTCAGGTTTGACGCCATGAAGTTCACGCTGTCGGTGAGGTCTTTCCAGGTGCCGGCGATGCCCGGCACCGTCGCCTGGCCGCCGAGCTTTCCTTCGGTGCCGACCTCGCGCGCGACGCGGGTGACCTCTGAGGAGAAGCTGTTGAGCTGATCGACCATCGTGTTGATGGTTTCCTTCAACTCCAGGATCTCCCCTTTCACATCGACCGTAATTTTGCGTGAAAGATCACCGCGCGCGACCGCCGTCGTGACCTGAGCGATGTTGCGGACCTGCGTAGTGAGGTTAGTCGCCATGGCGTTCACGGAATCCGTGAGGTCTTTCCAGGTGCCGGCCACGCCGGGCACAACGGCCTGACCTCCGAGGCGACCATCGGTGCCGACCTCACGCGCCACGCGGGTGACCTCGGAGGCAAACGAGCGGAGTTGGTCCACCATCGTGTTGATGGCTTCCTTGAGCCGCAAAATCTCGCCACGCACGTCGACAGTAATTTTCTTGGATAAGTCGCCGCTTGCGACAGCGATGGTCACCTCGGCGATGTTGCGAACCTGGGCCGTCAAATTACCGGCCATTTGGTTGACGGAGTCAGTGAGTTCCTTCCACACCCCCGACACACCCTTGACCTGAGCCTGGCCACCGAGCTTGCCTTCGGTGCCGACCTCGCGGGCTACACGGGTGACTTCCGAGGTGAAGATAGCCAACTGCTCGATCATGGTGTTCACGAGCTTCGCGGAGCGAAGGAACTCGCCCTCGAGCGGATCCCCATCGACTTCGAGCTCCATCGATTGCCCAAGGTCACCTCTGGCCACTGCGCCAATGGTTCGAGAAATCTCAGTCGTCGGTCTGACCAGGTCGTCCAACAAAGCGTTGAAGCAATCGACTTTGGCGGCCCACCCTGCGACCGCCCCAGGAACTGACATGCGTTGCTTGAGCCGCCCCTCTCGACCGACGGTCCGACCCAATCGTTCCACCTCGCGCGAGAGACGATCTTCATACGAAATGGCCTGGTTGAAGGCGGCCGCGATCTGCCCATCTATCCCGTCCCACTCGGACGGCAAACGCACGGAAAAATTTCCGTCACGAAATGCAAGCATCGACGCGAGCATCTGCCTCGATCGGGCCTCCGCGGGAGCATCTGCTGTCGAATGCGGGATCATCGTTTCCGTCATGATGCACACCAGAGATAGCGGGTATTCTGGAGAGAACGCCTTTCGATCGTCAGCGGAAAGTTATCCTAATTTGAGCAAACCCGAGCCAACGTAGCGTCGTTAGACTCAAGCGGGAGTTGCTCTTGCCGCGAGCCTTCACGCAAACCGGGTTTTTCATTCGGTTTGGCTTTCCCCGAAGGGGCGGGCTTGCGGGTCTGTTGCGCCAGCTTGCCTAATCTCAGCGACGCTCCAGAACTTCGGTGCCTCGAATCGAAGGTCAAGCCCAGCAAGCGCTCGCACGCGCGTGAAGGCCCATGGCAGCGAACTTCGGCGGCCGCGCGGATTGCTGGCGAGCAATTCTGGAGAGGGAGACGTTTTTGAGAGCCGGGACACGACGCCTCTCACCGAAGTCGTTCAAAAGGTGGTCGAACGATACCGATTTTGCCGAAGTGTTGCAATCCGGACGCTCGGCCCCTGCCCGAATCTTGCCAAGAAAGCAATAGAATGAATCCCGCCATGCAGGATTCGCGGCTGATTGTGCGAACCATTTGTTTTGCCGACCATAATTTATGTGCCGCAGCCATGCTTTTCTGCTCCGGTTGTCGGTAGATTTTTCGTTGATCCCTATGTCGAACCTATCTGCGCCATAATTACGCCTCCTCTAATTACGATTTGTTCTGCAAATTGTGGCAATGACGCTTCTGTGAGGTCCGGAACCCTACGTGTTGCGCAGGGTTATGCGGCAACTCGGACTGCCGAGGTGAGCCAGTTGAATGTGGGCATGGAGGAGCGCATGGATAAAGTACTAGCTTTGGTTGCGGCCACGCTGATGTTCGCCGGCCCGGTCCTCGCGGCTGATCTGGGCAGGCCGCCGGTCTAGAAGGCGCCACCGACGGTAGCGCCTTTCAGTTGAACGGGATGCTACGTCGGGCGCTACGGCCGGCGTGCGTGGGGCAAATCAGATGTCTCGTCGGACGCAACCGCGGGGCCAGGTGCCTTTAGTGCTGCCGGTGCTACAGCAATCGACTCCCAGGCCGCAGGGTCTTTCGGCTCCTCCGGCTTTGCGGGGGAGGCGAGCTTGGGTGCAATTATCAGTTCAATCCCTGGCTAGTGCTCGGCGTTGAGGGCGATTTCGAATACACCGGATTAGGCGACTCCGTTTCAGGGCTCGTCGCATTAGGGCGAAACTCCGCTCCTTTCACCGAATCCTTCAGTAGCCACTGGTTGTCGACCGTCTGGGGGCGAGTCGGCATCGCCAACGGCCAATGGCTGTTCTTCGCAACCGGCGGCGTGGCCTTTGCGAACCCGACGTTCTCCGACTTCATTAGCTTCCCTTAAGGTAGCTTTGGACCGTCGGGTAGCCTTAATGCCGCGTCGAGCAGTGGAACCATCACGGGGCGGACCGCGGGCGGCGGTATTGAGTGGTTTTTCATCCCGCAATGGAGCGCCAAGGCCGAATATATGCACGTGGACTTTGGCACGACGAGCTTCACGAGCGCAAACAGCGCCGTTCCGACTCCTACCATTCTTCACAGTCATACCTTGACTGAGGACATTGGAAGGGTCGGCTTAAACTTCCATTTTTGAACGTTCGCAAGCCGCGAGTTCTGCGAACTTGCCTTCGGGCCCCGGTCGAATTCGCCCGGGGTCCAACCCTCGCTCGCCGATGTCGTGAATGATATTCAGCAAATCGCAGTGCTACGAGTGACGCGATCCAGCTTCTTGACCATCATTAGCCTTCAAGAGCCCAGCAGAGGTCGCTCGCTCTCCAACGGGTCGCGATCGCGCACGCGGGTCTCACTCGCTCTGGATGTCGATGGTCGAAATGGCCGACGCCTGACGATTGACCAGGCCGGCGACATGCCCCACTAGTTACGCTGTAACCGGCATTGCACATGCCTCAGGGAGACTTTGCCCCAAGCGGGCTTGCTCCCCCCGCGTCAGTCGGACCCGTGCTGAAGTCTCCTTTCACATTCGCGCAATGCCTCCTCCATCCTGTGCCGGTCGGTGACGTCTGTGAACGTGATGACAACACCATCAATCTTATCCTCGATTGTCCGGTAGGGGCGCATTCGAACATCGTACCAGCCCTTGGTCGGACCGTGCACTTCACGGCGGATCGGAGCCAGATCGTCCAGTACGGCTCGCGCGTCTTTGACCAAATCATCGTGTTCGAGCTTTTGGGCGAAATCCGTAATGGGTCGTCCTTCGTCGGCCTGCGTGATGCTGAATAAGTCCGTGACCCGGTTACTGAATCGCCTGATGCGCAGACCGGTATCGAGAAATAATGTGCCGACTTCGGTGACAGCCATCAAATTCTCAAGATCGCTGTTGGCGCGAGAGACTGCTTCGAGTCTCTGTTTGAGCTCGATATTGACCGTCGTCAGCTCCTCATTAATTGATTGTAGCTCCTCCTTGCTGGTTTCGAGCTCCTCCGAAGTGGATCGGTATTCTTCATTGATTGATTGCAGCTCTTCATTGGAGGCGCGCAGCTCCTCGTTGGCGGCGTCCGATTCCTCGCGCAATGTGCGCATACGCGCTTGGGTCAGTTCCAATTCCTCGGTGAGGCGGCGCACGGTGTTGTCGGTCACCCGCTCCGTGTCCTGGGAGACAAGGCGGGGATCGACCGCTTCCCCTTCGATGAACAGCACCAGCGCGGTTCCTTCCGCGCCCTCCTCCGGTGATAGGGGTTTCACCTGAAGATCAACGCGATGTGGCGCGCCGTTGAAGGTGACCAGAATGGGCAAGCTCAAAGTGGGGTGGTGCTGGTCGAACGCGCGATGCAGCGCCGCCCTCAATTCAGCTCGGAACTCGGGCCGTACCAGATCCACGAGGTCCCCGGTCAAAGGACCACCTATCGGCTGAGTATATCGGCCGGCATTCTCAGAAAGGTGCAGGACCTGATGGGATGCGTCGACCAGGACGCTGGGCGGCGCCGCTTGTTCGAGTGCCCGCCGATGTGCGACGACCTCGCTCGTTGCCATACTGGGTGTACGCGCGCGCAGTATCGGGGGTTCTTTCCCCGGCGCGTGCAGCTGCGGTACGACGCGTGCCTTTTCGGTGGGCGCGGCTGTCGAGTGATACAAGCGAGCTTTTTGATCGATGAGGCGGAAAAGGCCTTGCGCGCGGTCGGCAGTCTCAGTTGGGCCGAGCAGAAGGTATCCGCCGGCATTCAGCGCGTAATAGAGTGTCTTGAGCACCTCGTCCTGCACCTGATGATCCAGGTAAATGAGTACGTTGCGGCAAGAGATGAGATCGATCCGAGAGAATGGCGGATCCTTCAGGAGGTTGTGGTTGGCGAACAGCACGATGTCACGCAAATCTTGCCGCACACGGTAATGATCTGCTTCGTGAATGAAGAACCGGCGTAGTCGCTCTTGATTCACATCGACTTCGATGGCGATCGGGTATCGTCCCTCTCGCGCCGTGCCAAGCGCGCGAGTATCGAGATCGGAGCCGAACACTTGAATTGGCGGACGGATTTGCTGCTGGCTCGCCTCCTCCAGCAGCAGGATCGCGATGGTATAAGCCTCTTCACCGGTTGCGCATCCGGGGACCCAGATGCGAATCTGTTGGTTCGGATCCTTCCCCCTGAAGAGCTGCGGCACGATGCGTGTTCTGAGGAGCTCGAAGACTTCGGCGTCACGGAAGAATGTGGTCACCGAGATGAGCATGTCGTTCAAGAGTGACTGCGCTTCATCAACATTGGCGCGCAAAAACTCATAGTAACCTTGCAAATCGTCACTTCGCGTGACCTGCATGCGGCGTGCGATCCGGCGCAGAACGGTCGATCGCCGGTACTTCGAAAAGTCGTGACCGGTGCGGAGGTTCACTTGAGCGAAAATGCGTCCCAGTAGCTCCTGATCAAATTGGTCTTCGGCGGTCCTGTGTTTCTTGGCAATCAGCTCCGTCAGCCGTGCCGCGAGTTCACGTAGCGGCAAAACGAAATCTGCGACGCCGGTGGCAATTGCGCTTCGGGGCATCGAAGAATGTTCGGCTTCCTCCGGATCCTGGACAAGCACGATGCCGCCCGTCTCCTTGACGGCACGCACACCGATTGCTCCATCAGATCCGGCGCCGGTGAGAATGACAGCGAATCCACCGCCGGTTCGTTGCGCGACGGAACGAAAGAACAGATCGATTGCGGTACGTTGACCACGTGGCTTGTCGAATTCCACTGCCGAAATCCCGTGATTGGTTATCTGCAGTAGCCGATCAGGCGGAATGACGTACACATGGTTTGGCTTTATTTGTTCTTTCGTCTGAACCTGCAGAACCGGCATGCGCGTGCGTGAAGCAAGGATGCTCGCAAGGTCGCTATGGGCTTGTGGATCAAGATGAACGATCACCACGAAGCTGGCCCCGGTGCCGTCGGGCAACGCATCGAATAGAGCTTGCAGCGCCTGCACCCCCCCGGCTGAGGTACCGATACTGACGATGATCGGGCTGCCATTGGTCGAGCCGTTATCTGTGCTGTCTGACATCCATCTCACATAACGGGCCTAATCCAAGGAAAAATAGACCCACCCCCGGGACGAACTGCCGCGGCGATTCGGTTCCCGGAGTTTCCTTCCTGTTTTCGCGTTCGGAGGAAGTCCCGGGATCCGACCTCGCGGTAGTCGGAAACGTGACGCCTCACGAGATCGTCCACCTCTGACGGCAGCGCCGGCTGGGTGCGCGCGCTGTCGGGAAACCAGTGAAACAGATCGGGCCCTTGGAACAGCAGTAAGCCGTCGGCGAGGCGCCGCGCCCTGGAGAAGCCGCTCCAGTCCAGCCATCCCTCGCCCCGCTTGCTGCTCGAAAACATGCCGTCGTCGGAAAGACGGATTACCCAATCATCGTTGAGTGTCGGGATCTTACGTATGCGGCGGCGCGAAAGCGCACGGGTCAATGGCGTGCAAAATATCACAACGGCTACTCCGAGAAGCACAAACAGGAAGCGCCCGATGGAGGGCCAGTCGGTGGGAGCGCCGTTGGAAAAATATATCAATGTCGCCAGCGCAAGCCAGACAAGCACCACAGCCGAACGAACCCAGCGGTACCACCAGAGTTGGCGCCGGTACCTTGCGTAAGCGGTGACGTAATGATCTTCGTCACCGCGAATGCGATATTCTACCACCATGAGCATGCTCCTGACAAAGCGCGTATCGTGGTGACATCAGCCCTATCCCTCCTATAGACCGCGGGCATTGGTCTTGCGTTAGCCGGCACGCGAGTGAGACAACGCCATGCTTCGCCCAAAATGTCATCAGGGGGAAGTCATGGGGTACGCATCGGTGTCCATAGCTGCGAAACAGCTCTTTGCGGTGGCGGCGCCGCTGGTGGCGGCGGGCACCATAACGACGGAGATCGCCGCGCAGGACAGCCTTAACCAGTAACACCTTCACTGTAAGGGTTCGTCGGCGAGTCAAGGTTTCACGCGGCGTCCTTCCTTGCTTTTTTCTGTAGCCTCTGGGCCGGCCACAGATGGCTCCGGTGGGTACAGCTCTGCTGCGATCGACAACATACAGCATGCAGTCGATGATTCTACTGCTCTTGAGATGATTACGGCGACCAGCGGCGCTTCGTGCGCCGCGTGACGATCGAAGGGTCACTCAGGTGTGCGGTGGTGAATGGCCGCTTTGGCCCAGGGCTGCCGACTTTGTTAGCGACGCAGGTCGGCAGCTTATCTGGGTACACCGGGCGTACTGCCAACGTAGCGGCAGCGGCAGCTCATGACCCGAACCGGCCACTAGGCCACGCGCTCAGTTGCTATGGGGTGGTCCTGTATCGGCAACGACGACCGTCACAACCCCTCAAAGACCAAGCTGGTCGAGAGCGCGTTGCTCGCGCTCGAAATCTGACGGCGTATAGGCTCGAACACACTGTGCCGTTTGAAAAAGCCATCGATCTCGTCGAGGACCCCGAAACCCGGCACATGGTTCAGCTCGGGCTTGCTCAGATGTCCGCCTCGCCTGCTCGACCGCTCGCCTGTGCATCAGAAATCCGGTTTGTCGGCCTGCGGAATCGGATGGAGATTCTCATTGAAGTGATCGTCCACGTTCTCGGCGCAAACCGTCTCCGCCATCGCCACCTGGTTCTTGCGCCATGTCTGTCTAAGTGTGAGCGGCCCATTAAACGTGTCGGGATCTTCCACCGTTACGATCGCGGTCAAAGACCGGCCGTCCTGGCTGATCGTGAACCGCTCGACGACATGGAGTTTCTCTGTGTGCGGTGTACGGAAGGAATCGATGTAGTGATTCTTGCCGCCTGCGAGCCCGATCGTGTCGACCACTAGCGTGTCCCCGCCCTCGTAATGGCCGATGGATTCGCCGAACCAGGATGGCTTCACATGTTCCGAATGCTTGTCGGTGAGATAGACGCGGCGCGCGAAATGATCGCGCTCCCATATCATCCAGACTTGCTTCGGAGTCTGGAGGAAATACATAGGTTGGAGAAAAAGGAGTTGGCCGGGCACGCCCCCAGGCCAGCAACGCGATTGGGAGGTGAAGGGAATCGCCATCTGACCGCTCAGCACCTCTTCATTCGTCGCCTGCATCTGCTTCGCCGCCCAAGGTTTCAAGATCGGATCGTTTGTGTTCACGATCGGGGGCCGGGTACTGGGATCGACTACTGCAAGACAACGGCCATTTTGACATTCGCTGGTATAGGGATAGTTAGGATCGGTCGTCATTGGCCCGTGAGCCGAACCCGGCGGGGGGTCGAGCTGAAAGTCCCAGAAGTTCGCGTTCCACCCGAAATCTCGGGACCCAAGTTGGGGAATGAAATCCTCTGCGGGCGCGGCCGCGGAAAAGGACGCAATAAGGGGGACCGCAAGAAAGCCGGCGACAACACCGCCTGCGAGCAAGCGGCTCCGCAATGTCGA
>JASHYD010000047.1 GCA_030043175.1 Xanthobacteraceae bacterium
ATGGCGGCGCCGGGGCCCTCATGGGGCGTGAGCACATATTTAAGCTGCGGCCGCTCGACCAGCGCTTCGTAGAACTGGGCGTCTTCACTCGCCGAATTGCCGAATACGAACTTCACCCCGCAGGCGATAAGCTGCTTGGCGAATGCAGCGCCGCCGGTGCCCTGGAACGCCTTGACGCCCGCAACGGCGGCCGAGGCGGCACCCGGGGCGGGACTTCTTACATCGTGCGGCAGATACGGCACGGGTGCCGTAGCGGCGCCTTGCGGCACGTAGGGTGCAGCGGCGCTCTGGGCTCTGCTCACCGACGTGGCGGCGCCGAGCACCGACTGGGCCGCCGTCGCCGTCAGGCCTGCCTTGGTTAGGCTATTGATAAATCGCCGGCGTGAAATCGAATGCGATAGAAATTGGGCGACAAGCTCTCGCATGATCACTCTCCATTCGGAAAAAATCAGCGCGGCGCGGCGGCAGGTTTGGCGGCGGCGCCGTACTCCGCGCCGAGATAATCGGCCATTAATTTGATTTCCTCCGGCGTCCACAGCGCGCCGCGGCCAACCATACGGTAGATTGTTGCCTCCCAGGCACGGCGGTCCTGGCGCTGGTCGCGGAACATCGCCTCGGTGTGGCATTGGAAACACCTGCTCAACACGATGACGCGGCCTGGTTGCTGCGGGGCGGCGTCTCTGCCCTCCTGTTTCGCCTCTTGGGCCCGTAGCGGCGCGGCCAATATCAATCCGGCCCATATAAAGCCGGCGGCGAGCACGAAGAATCTCATGCCGTGTCTCCCATGGTGGCCGCTGTGCCGGCAACCTTGTGCCACCGTCGCGACCGGCAACACCGTCGCAACTACAATAAAGGATTGGCCGAGTTTCGGCCAGCCGCACAGATGTCGAATATGCGCCGGGTTAGCACAATCCGCGCAAAGTGCCACCCGATGGCAGGCTCCGGCGTGAGCCGTCGGTCGAAGGTAAGGTGGATTATGCTTAAGGTTATCAGCGTGCCGGTCAAAGCCCGGCGTCCGACACGGTCCGCCCTACCCGGGTGAGCCGCACGCGGGACGCAGGACGGATCAAACGCGTCTGCATGCGTCGAAGGATTGCATGCCGTCCTTCATGGCGCAGCTTCCATTGCTTTGGCGGCAGGATTAGAGTAGACACGGCAGCCGTTGGCGATATGCGACGTGCCTCGCGTGTCGCTGTTCTCCGCTTGGATAAGAGGATCGCGAGAGATGGCCGCAGCCACAGAGAATGGCACAGCCGCCCCGCCGGGGGACCTGCAAAAGGAACCCCCAAAAGAGCCCTTGCAAACAGAGCCCCTGCACAAAGGGCAGGCGAGACTGGAAATTCTTCACGTCTATCAGCATTCGAATTTCTTCTATTGGTGGGTCGTTTGGGCCTACGGTTTTTTGTGCGCGCTGCTGACTTATTTCAACGGCCGCACCGCGAATCTGTTTGCTGGCAAGGAACTCTACGTTCACTCCAGCGCCTGGGTTGGAATATCGTTTGTCGCGCTGCTATTAATCGTTACCTTTTTCACAAATTACAGGGTCAAAGGCGCGAACTCTTTCATTATGATCCTGGGGATCGCATTGGCCGCATTTGTAATGCACTATCTGGGCGCATGGGAAATCATTTTTGAGTCAATTCCGGCGTTGCTGATCTTCATGAATCTCGCATTCTATGTCGCCCTCTCGACCGGCCTGCTGCTGCTCTGGCTTTTGGCCACTTTCGTCCTCGATCGCCTGACCTATTGGGAGTTCACTCCTGGACAGGTCACCCTGCGTCATCGCCTCGCGGAGAGCTCGGAGAGCTTTGATGCCCACGGTTTGCATCTCGACCGCATATCGGATGACATTCTCATCAACAAGATCCTCGGCCTTCGATTTCTCGGCTATGGTACCGCGGATCTCAGGTTTACCACTTCCGGTGCCGTCAGAAATACCTTCACGATCGAAAACGTCTGGCGCGCGAATTTGCGCGACGAGCAGATTCGGGAGCTGATCGTGGTCAGACCGAATGTGACGGCGTGAGTTCTCCATCACCGACATCGCCGGGCGGACTCGCCGGACAGGTTGCGCTTGTCACCGGCGGCGTGCGGCGGATCGGCCGCGCCATTGCGCTGACGCTCGCGCGCGAAGGCGCCGCCATTGCGGTGAATGCCAAGTCCTCGGGCGAGGAGGCGGCTGATACGGTGCGGGAGATCGAGGCGCAGGGCGGCGCCGCGCGCGTCTTCATGGGGGATGTGAGCGACGAAGCCGAGGTCGGCCGCATGGTGAAGGAAATCGCCGCGACCCTCGGCTCGGTCGATATCCTCATCAATAACGCCGCCGTCCGGCGCGACGACGCATTCACCGCCATGAGTTTTGCGGATTGGCGTCTCGTCCTGGCTGTGGTACTCGACGGCGCGTTCCTGATGAGCCGCGCGGTCATTCCGGGCATGCTCGCCAAGGGGAATGGCACGATCATCAACATAGGCGGCCTCACGGCGCATACAGGCGCGTTCGGACGGGCCCATGTTTCAGCCGCGAAAGCTGGCCTCGTCGGTCTCACCAAGGCCCTTGCGGTCGAGTTCGGCCCAAGCGGCATCACGGTGAATTGCGTTGCGCCGGGGCGTATCGCCGGGGCGCGTTCCGCGAACTCCGGCAAGGGCGGCGTCATTCCGGGTGGCGGCCATCCGCTGGTCGGACGCGAAGGCGAACCGCAGGACATCGCGGCGGCCGTAAAGCTGTTGTGCTCGCCGGCGGGGCGCTACATCACCGGGCAGACCATTCACGTCAACGGCGGGATATATCTGCCGTAGCTCGGCACGGGCCAAGCGCCCCAGGAGCTGCAAGGCCGCAGGGACGGGCCGCGATTCGATGAAGAAAGCGCGTGCTCGCGAAAACCGCCGGAAAGGGTACGGGCAGTGCCGCGCAATGTTGCCTGCGGACGAACCACAGGTGAGGCGGCAGGCGCGGTCGGGGCGTGGTGGCGAAGGTCGCGGTGCTCGGACGTTTTTGTGATTGGTGGGTTGCAGGGTCGTGAACGCAACCTTGAGCCGAGCGGCGGACGACCGAGGCGCGACCAATTGCGCGGGCGTCCGCTGCAGCAAGCGCGCCGGCATGCTGTGTCGCTTATCGGCCGTTCTGCACCGATTGCGAATCGCATCCTACGCCTGCAACAGGCGCCGCAATCCGGCCACCGGACCAAACGTATCAAGCCCATAGACCGCCGCGATCAGCTCGTTCGCCCGGCCCTCTCCGAGCACCGGCGCCATCAGGTCGAGCGCCTTGGCGGCGACCTCTTCGGCATTCATCGGATTGCCGGGCGTGCCGCGCACCTCGTAGGTGCGATGGCTGAGCGTGCGGCCGTCCGTCGTCTCGATCGTCACGATGGCTTGCCGGGCCGGTACCGCGGTGACCAGCTCCTGGTTCGGTAGCGCCTCGACCAGCTTGCGCACGGCCAGCACCTTGGGGTCGCTCATGCGCTCAGCGTCGTGAATGCTCGCGAAGGTCGCGCCGCCATCAACGATCATCATGGCGACGAGGTGTTGCAGAGAAATGTCGGGAATGGTGCGATTGTCGACGATGTGCAGCCGGTCCGCCGGCATATCGACCACGATGCGCTTGACCTTGCCGGCCCGCACCGCGGGGTCCTCGAGCAGCACCGTGACGGAGTCGAGCACCGATTGCAGCGGCGAGCCGACCGTCCATTTCTTGATCGAGG
>JASHYD010000532.1 GCA_030043175.1 Xanthobacteraceae bacterium
TACGAGCAGGCTGCCATCTGCGGCGGCATGAAGCCAGCGGGGTGGAGGAAACTCTTTGCCACGCCGGATGCCGTCCAACAGATGGGCGCCTCTTTCTGGCACCCGTGCCACGAGCATCAGCCTTTCGCACTCTTTGTCGCGCAAAAGGAATAGGTGCTCAGCCGGTGGGTGCTCGCACGCACGATCCCCACGATGCATCCGTTCACGCATCCTCCGGTCGGGCCGGCCCTGCTCAACGCGATGCTGCCTACATGAATGCCGGGTCCAACCCGCTGAACGCCCAGGCAACCGCGAGGTGAGGGCGACCGTCGCCAACGAAAAGAAGCCACCGATTGTCAGGACTCTTAACTAAATGCACCCGGGAAAAATATGAACAGTCCTACGAGAATTAAACTCCAGCCAAGCCACCAAGCTAAACTGTATCCAATGAAACGGAAAACTCTACTGCGGTAAACAATTCCCCTCGGTGTCAGATTTTGCCTCGCCCAGATGCCTATCGCGAAATATTGCAATGGCCCCCGATATTCGAATAGTAAGCGGAAATATGAGTAAATGGCAACAAGCCCTATCAGCAGCGTGCCGCCATCACGGATCGCGGTTGCAACGGAAATCACATAAGGCACGATTTCGCGCTGGCTATGCCCCACTACTTTAAAGCCCATTCCCTGAATCGGTCATAGAAAATCGGAGGGCCGCTCTCATTTGGATATTCGATAAAGTAACTGTTAGTGCTATCCTCTTCGATTTTTGTTACAATTTCGTACGCCCCGGAATATCTGATGTGGTCAGAAATTTGGTCGAATTTTTGCGCCATTGTGTAGGTATCCGTTCCTCTCTTTGAAAATATTGGATTCGACACCTGGAATTGGCCCTGGTAATGCCCGGACGCTCTGTTGATGAACCTAGCAATAAAAGTTAGAAATTTTTCCATCTTTTCCGCAGGAATCTTCTCTTTATATGATAAAAAACCGTATTGATATTTTACGAATCTTTCTTTTCCGCTTCCCTCCTCGGTATTAATAACTGCTCCGCAGGAATAGGTTTCAGAGAGGGGTTTCGCGGTGGCACCGTCCACAAACAATGGAATCTCGTATCTTCCCTCGCAAACACTAATGGAGCCGCACGCTCCCTCTGAGGCAAGCACAAGCACTGCCGGAAACAAGAACAACACCAGCTTTATCTGTTGCATGCGCACCCCGCTCTCTGGCTTACGCGCTATTCACGGCTCTTGGCCTGCTTATCACTCGCGCGCCCTGCTGCCCTGGGCCGTTATTCGTTCCTATCGAATTGGCCTGCTTCAATGTTTCCTCCCAAACTCGAACCGACACCAGGCGACAGCGTCGTGGACGCGCCAATGGAAACTCTGCCATTTGTCAGTTGTAAATGGGCCTCGCCGCCAGCGGCCAAACCGACGATACCGCCTGCCTTTCCGCTGAAGGCAACACCATAATCATGCTTTGAAACTTCGTTGCAGATGTCGGAGACCGCCGGAATATCGCTGTTTTTTCCATCCATCACGTTGCAAAGGCCATCGATCCAACGTGAAGGATAGACACCCGCCTTGCCTCTGAGGTCTCCCTCCAGCACGACCGCGCCGACCTTGGCTTCCGCTTTCCCGCCCGTGGCGAGGTTTGCACTCCCGCCGGCTCCGGCCTCCAACACCAGGGCTCTCTCATCAAGACCATACTCTCCGCCAAGGCCGAACGACTTCAGTCCATTGAGAGTATTGTCCGTTCCTTTCGCGCCGAAGCCGGTGAGGCTCACGTTATTGTCCGTGCTCAAACTGAAAGGAGTATATTCCGCGCTCGTTTTGGCCTCAAAACAACCGGCTTGGATATCATTTTTTATATGGAATTGATCCTTGTGATCCTCGTGCAGGCAGCCCCCTCGCGCCTTGTAATTCCAGAGCTCGTTTGGTTTCCCGGTTTTAGGTTCAACTTTTACGCCGGCAAGCGTTGCCTGAAAGAGCGCAGCCTGGGCGTTATCCTGGCCCATTGCAAGACCGGCCGGAGCATTGTTCGCTGCAGGCACCGGCTGTATGTCGGTTCCCATCTGTTGGCCTCTGTTTTCGATGCACTGGTATGGAGCTGCACTCCTAACAAAGATGCGGCACCTCGACAAGTTTCGAAGAATCTTGAATTTTTAATGTTTAATCTTGAATACAACTTTGGTATTGGTATCATGATGCGGTTGCCGTGGAGACGCGCTCCGGCGCCTCGCAAATGCGTGTCCCCGTCGGAATTCGTCCGCGCGCGTAATGGCAGGACATTCCAGTGTGATCGCCCGCATTTTGTTGTTGTTCCTCCCAGTGGTCATCGCCGCCCACTCCGCCACTCCGAGAACGGCCGTGAGGCGATCCGCCTGACGATCCGTCGTCGGGGTCTCGGCCTTGGTGCTCTGCTCGCATAGTCCTCGCTTCGCGACGCAGGCCCAGATCTTGGCCCATGTTTACCAAGCCCATCTCCCGCGCCCGGAGCTTGCAACTCCCGACTCGAGCCTGACCAAAGAGATGGCGGTTGCTGGCAGAAAGCGGCGTATCATCGTCGTTGAGCGCGGGCTAACGGGGTTAAACCGGGAGGAGCCTGCATTTTCAGCGGAAGGCGGCAGCCTTCGTAGGATGGCACGAGCCGGATGAATCGAGAGGTTCACGTCCGGCTCTGTGAGCGGCTCGGGATTCCCCGGGCCGACTCGGCAGAACCAGCCTTCGCTACTCAATCGGCATCACGACTGGTGTACCTCAGATAGCTACCTGTCGCCGGGGCGCCTCCAAGCCGCCGGATAGGCCACTTCGAGAGTGGTGGCTCCTTCCGTGTACCCTGAAAATCGTTGTATGCTGCGGTTATGACCAGCCGACGGAATGTGCCGTGAGTTTTCGGCGGCGGTGGCAGCGCCCAAACGGCGGGCACTGAAAATCACATCCGTTCGTTCGCGCAAGCGTATGCATTGGGAGGAACTCATGAATCGACGCACCATAGCATCGATGCTGGCAGGCGCGCTGATCGCCGCGTCACCCGCACTCGCAGCCGACGTGACGCCGGAACGGCTCGTCAATGCCGACCGCGAGCCGCAGAACTGGCTAATGAACCACCGCACCTACGACGCGCAGCGCTATTCGCCGCTGGACAAGATCAACAAAGACAACGTGAAGGATCTCAAGCTCGCTTACGCGGTCGCGATCGGCGGCACCGCGGCGAACGAGAATCTGGAAGCGACACCGCTCGCCGAGGATGGCTTCCTCTACATCACCGACCAATGGGGCGTGCTCTACAAGATCGATGTTCGTTCCGGGAAGGCAGGCCGCATCGTGTGGCGCATGGACCCAGGGCAGGAGAAGATCATCGCAGCGAATCGCGGCGCAGCGCTGTGGGGCGGCTTGGTCGTCACGATCGCGAATCATCCGCCGCGCATGATCGCCACCAACAAGGAAAACGGCAAGGTCGTCTGGGAGACCAATCTTTCCGACGGCCAGCCCGAACTGCAATTGTCCGCGGCGCCGCTCGCGGTGAAGGACAAGATCATTCTCGGGGCGGCTGGCGGCGACCGCGGGGTGCGTGATTTCATCGTCGCGGTCGATGCCGCCACCGGCAAGCTGGCGTGGCGCAAATACGTTATTCCGTCGCCGGGCGAGCCGGGCTCGGAAACCTGGAAGGACAAGAACAATTCCTGGCAGACTGGCGGAGGCGCCATGTGGGTGACCGGCTCCTACGACGTTGAAAGCAACCAGGTGCTCTGGGGTACCGGCAACCCGGTGCCGATGTTCAATCCCTATAGCCGCCCCGGGATCAATCTTTACACCAACAGCCTGATCTCCTGGGACCCGGACTCCGGCAAGATGAACTGGTACTTCCAGTATACGCCGGGCGACATGTGGGACTACGATGAGGTCGGCACGCACATGCTGATCGACGGCGAGGTTGCTGGCCAGCCCCACAAGCTGATCACCCATTCGGGACGCAACGGTTTCTTCTATGCGATGGAGCGCTCCAACGGCCAGACCGTCCTCGCCAAGCCTTACGTGGACAAGGTGACATGGACCAAAGGCATCGACCAGAAGACCGGATTGCCGCTGGAATACGATCCGGCCAAGGATATCCAGCTCTATTCGGGCCAGCAGGCCATGACGCTGACGGACCGCACGAAGAAGCTGTGCCCCTCGTGGCTGGGCGGCAACAATTATTGGTCGGCCTCCTACAGCCGCAAAACCAGGCTGGTCTACATTCCATCGGCGTCGTCGTGCAATGAAGCCGAGCTCGATCCCGGTGCCGGCAGAAACGTCAACGGATCGATGTTGGGCGGCATCTCCAGATACACCGAGCGCAACGAATCCGACATCATCGTCGTCGATCCGTTCACCGGCGAAGTCAAAAAGAAGATCCACAAGCCGTACACCAATCAGAGCGCGGCCCTGACGACAGCCGGCGGCCTTCTCTTCACGGGCCTCACCGACGGATCATTCAGCGCCTATGACGACGTAAGCCTTGAGCAGCTGTGGGAAATCAATTTCGGCACCGGCATCAATGCGCCGCCGATGACCTTCGAGGCCGGCGGCAAGCAATACATCGCCATCGCGACGGGGCTCAGCCGCAACGCCAGGACCGGGCTCGTCAACACGCCGGAGCTTCGCGAGATGCGCAACCAGACGATGCTGTTCGTGTTCGGACTGTAACAGCGGGCGACCGAGCCCCGCACTAAGCTCATGAAACGCGCCGACATGATCAGCAACCTGAACACTCTTACATCGAGCCCGCCGGTCGAATGGACGACAGAGCAGCGACTGGCCTACGTCGAATGGTGCCGAATGGTGGTCGCCGCGCTGCGCGGCGCCACCCCGACGCCCGGAAGTGCGGTTCGACGAGGCCGCAGAGACCGCCCGAGAGGCCCACCAGCACGCCGCGTGACCGACCGGGGTGGGGGGACGGTTCGGCATAGGAAGGAAGCGCCGGACGATGGCCACGCCGTTTGGTTCCGGTTGCAGGCACGCGGGTCTCAGGATGGTGGTGCGAGAATTGAGTCGGGTGCTCGGTGTCGGCATTGGCTTCACCGATGCGGATCTCGCTGGGTGTGAAGGGCTCGCATAGCATGACAGCGGGCTCGTTGCTGAACGTCTTGCCGGACGTCGTCCTGTACACGAGGCACCCTGGCCGTACGCGAGCGAGGCCTACGAGACTCTGCCTGATCGCCAGTCAGGACCGTATCGAGCCATTCCGACTGTACCCGCGAGGACAGCCGCCGCGGTGAAATCGTCCGGGTGGCTCTGCTTTGAGGCGCTCGCAAAGGGAAGAGTGACAACCGACATGGGGAAGTGGACGCTGTCTGCAAACCTAAATCGCTTGCAGGGCGACAGCAGACCCCGCTTTTTTGACGGCCTGCGTTCCGTTAAGCGGTCGGTTCGCGTCGTCACGCACCAGACAGGTGATCCTGAGCTTTCGGGTCCCGGCGGCAGAGAAACCAAATCGGTGACGAGCGGGGGATTGCAGGCTTCGCGCGCCGCGCGGCCATCGACGGCGTTCCCTTTAACGATCCGGCGGGGCGCTCACGCGCCCCGCCGGCATTACTTTCTAATGACCGTAACGACTTTTCCGGCAAGCACGCTGCGCGGATCAATCGTCGTTGTCGATCTTGGTGGCCTGATGGAACATGTCCGTCGCCATCTTCGGATAGGGCCTGTTTCCCATCATGCCCTTCCAGATGATCTGGTTGAACCGGCGTGGAAGCCGATCGGCTACCTTGAAGTTCATGCCTTTCGTCACCCTCTGCCAATACTCGCCGTTGTGCGTTGACTTGACGATCGGCCCTTCCGCGTACTTCACGGGCTGGTCGCCCATGCTAAGCTGAATGTTAAGAAGTTTCTGCACCGGCGACAGGACGGTGGACACGCTCACCGTGTAGGTCCAGGCGGGGTTCTGGCCGGGGTTGAATACGTCCGACATCGGCCGCTGGAAGGCCGAGTTGAGGTTGATGTGCCGCGTACCCAGGATGTCTTCGATGGTGCGAACCACATTGATCTGGCTGTAGTGGGTTTTGACGACCGCGCCCTTCTTCACGAACGGACCGACCACGTAGGTGGTGGTACGGTGCGAGTCGACGTGGTCCGCGCCGTCCTGGGCGTCATCTTCGGTGATGAAGATCACGGTGTCGGAGGCATAGGGGCTGTTGGCCACCGCCTGGACCAGGAGTCCGGCGGAGAGGTCGTCGTCGGCCTGCTGGAGTTCCGGAGTGGTGAGGCCGGCAAGCACCCCGCTTCCGAAGCCCATGTGGTCGTGGCTGATGCGCACGATCTCCAGGTTCGGCAAGTTGCCGCCGGAGACGAACTGGTCGAACTCCCGCTTCCACTCGTTATAGCGCCACAGGTCCGGATAATTCTGGTCGAAGCCCCGGAAGTAGACGTCGGTGAACGGCACCAGGGCATGATTGAGCGGCGCGACCTGGATGACGCCCTGTGCGAACGGGTTCATTACCGGGTTCGCCGGCGTCCCGATGCTACCGAAGCTGGTGACGAGGGCCCCGTAGTCGCGGACGGTTTTGCCCGAACGCAGCACGGCGTCGAAGATGTAGCCTTCCTGCTCGCCGAATGGAGCGTCGGAGGAGGCATGGTCGCCGTTGCCGGCCAGAAGGTTCGCAGTGCCGCCCGGCAGACCCGCGGACCCAGCGCTGTAGGTGGTGGATCCGACGCCGAACGCCGCGTCGCGCTGGGCGACGGTCGGCAGGTTCACCGGCACATTGCGGTTGTCGCCCTCGGACTCATAGGACAGGCCGTGCCCGCCGTAGTTGATGTGCTGCGAGATCGTTTCCGTGTTGGTGACACGGGCCTGCAACGCATAGGACCATCCGTCCATACTGCCGTCACCGGGATCCGTGAAGTTGTCCAGCGTGACGAAGTTTTGCGCCAGGGCGTGGAAGTTCGGCGTGATGGCGAGGCCGAACTGCGTCAGCGACGGGTCGGCGTTTGCGCCGTTGGTCAGGTCGCCCAGAACCTGGTCGAACGTGCGGTTTTCCTTGATGACGTAGATGACGTGCTTGATGTGTCCGCGCAGGAACGCCATGA
>JASHYD010000533.1 GCA_030043175.1 Xanthobacteraceae bacterium
ATCAGGACAATCTCGGGCTGAAATCAAGGCTACGTCAAAGACGTCCGTACCACCACACGCTAAAATAGATCTTCGCGGGTGCGTTGGCGAGGCTGCCCTCGCGGCGCCAGACGGGAAGGACCATCCAATGAAGCGGCGCGAATTCATCACGCTCGTTGGCGGCGCGGTCGCCTTGCCGCTCGTCGCCAATGCCCAACGGCCCCAGCCATTTTCTTCCATTGACGCGGCGATGCGCGATGCGGTCGCCCGCAAGGACGTTGCAGGTGTCGTCGTCATGGCGGCTGATCGCAAGGGTATCATCTACCAGGGCGCCTTCGGCGTTGCCGATATCGATGATGCGCGGCCTCTCAAGGTCGATGCGCTATTCGGCATCGCCTCGATGACGAAGGCCATCACATCCACCGCCGCGATGCAACTCGTCGAGCGGGGCCGTTTCGCGATCGAAGACCCGGTCGAGAAATATCTGCCCGAATTCGCCAAGCTCTCGGTCTTTGAGTCTTTTGATGCCGCCACCGGCGCCTTTCGGCTGCGGCCGGCCACCAAGGCGGTGACGGTCCGCCATCTCCTCACGCACACGTCGGGGCTCGGATATGACCTCACCAATCCGATCGTGCGGGACTTCAAGCCGCGTGCCGGGGAGGAATACCCGGTCGGGCCGCTGGTGTTCGAGCCCGGCGAGCGCTGGCTCTATGGCACGAGCACGGACTGGGTGGGGCGGCTGGTCGAGAAGGTGTCTGGCCAATCGCTCGAGGGCTATTTCCGCCAGCATATCTTCATACCGCTCGCAATGGCCGACACGTTCTACTTCGTGCCGAAGGACAAGGAGGCGCGCCTGGTGAGGGTCAACCGCCGACGCGCCGACGGTTCGATCGTACGGGAGCCGGCCCAGCCGCGGACATCGGGCTTTACGCCCATCGGCGGTGCCGGTTTGAAGTCGACCGCCTACGACTACCTCCGTTTCACGCGGGCGCTGCTCAACGGCGGCGAGCTCGACGGCGCCCGCATCCTGTCGGCGAACAGTGTAGCCCTCATGGGCAAGAACCACATCGGGGCGCTCGGCGTCCCGGCGCAAAAGACGGCGCTCCCCGATGTGAGCGATGATTTCTCGTTCATCGCCGACGGGCGCGACAAGTGGGGGCTTGGATTCCTGATCACCGCCGACGCCGTCCCCGGCAAACGGTCTGCCGGCAGCCTGAGCTGGGGTGGCATCAACAACACCTATTACTGGCTCGACCCGACCCGCGGCATCACCGGGGTGATTCTGATGCAGTTCCGCCCGTTCGCCGACCGCAAAGCGCTCGCCCTCTACGACGTCTTCGAACGTGGCGTGTATCAGCTCGCTGGCGCGAGCCGCTGAGCGGAGGAGCTTTCTCGGTGAGATCGGGAGCAGAGTATCCTTCAAAGACAACATCGAGGAGGGAACCATGACAACGAAACGAGGTTTTCTGCTCGCCCTTGCGGCTTCGGCCTCCATCGGCGCGATTTGCCCGGCTTTCGGGGAGGTCTACCCGGCGGGGCCGATCAAAATAGTCGTTCCGTTCCCTGCAGGTGGACCGACGGACACCGTAGGGCGCATCTTAGCCGAGCGCATGCGCGTCTCGCTCGGCAAGCCGCTCACCATCGAAAACGTGGCGGGCGCCGACGGCACCATCGGTACTGGCCAGGTCGCGCGAGCGCTGCCCGATGGTTACACCATCGCCTTAGGCATCTTGAACACGCATGTCGTGAATGCTGCAATTTACACGCTGCCGTACGACGTGGTGAAGGATTTCGAGCCGATTGGTTTGCTTGCCAACACGCCGCTCCTAATTCTCGCCAAGAATGCTGTGCCAGCAAACGGCCTAACCGGGCTCATCGCCTGGCTAAAGGCCAACCCGAACAAAGCGTTATTCGGAACAGCCGGGAAAGGCAGTCCGCAGCACATCGCCGGGGTTCTTTTTCAACAGATGACCGGTACTCGATATCAGTTCGTGCCCTATCGTGGCGCCGCCCCATTGATGCAGGATTTGGTCGCCGGGCAGATCGATATTGACATCGATGCACCGGCCATTTCCTTGCCGCAGGTGCGAGCCGGGAGCATCAAGGCCTTCGCCGCCACAGTGAGGACCCACCTCGCGTCAGCGCCCGACATCCCGACCGTTGATGAGGGGGGACTGCCTGGGTTTTACCTCTCGGCCTGGTTTGCATTCTTTGCGCCCAAGGGCACGCCGAAGCCGATCATTGACAAGTTAAATGCCGCGACGATGGACGCCTTGGCGGCACCCGAGGTACGCACGCGGTTCGCCGATCTTGGGCTGGAGCTTTACCCGCGCGAGGAGCAGACGCCCGAGGCGCTCGGTGCTCTGCAGAAAGCCGATATTGAGAAGTGGTGGCCGATCATCAAGGGTCTGTAAGAAAAGGGGCTTCGCATGCGGGTCCTGCTGACGACGGTCCCCGCTCTTGGCCACTTCCACCCGCTCGCCCCACTGGCAGCGGCGGCGCTGCGTCGCGGTGACGACGTGGTCATTGCGAGCGGGGAGAACCTGGCTGACTGGGTGCGGTCGTGCGGCTTCGAGTTCGCGCCGGTCGGGATGGCGCTTCCTAGCGCCCTGGCTGAGACTCAAAAGCGTTTCGCAGGTCCAGCGATGGCATTCCGTTGCTTCACGACAGTCGCGGTGCCGCCAATGGCGCTGGATCTGTTCGGTCTGGCAAACACCTGGCGGCCGGACCTCATCGTCCACGAGGAGACCGAATACGCCGCTCCGCTCGTTGCCAAGTTGCTCGGGCTCCCATGCGTGACGCAAAGCTATACCGCGCCCGCGCGCCCCATCGCGGAGCGTGCTGCCATGCGCTCGTTCCTGGACCCGATCTGGTCGGAGCGCGGAGCGGGGCCAGTTCAGCTATCGGGGGACGTCTACCTGGATGCCTGCCCTCCAGGATTCCAGACCGACGACGTGACATCCATCGCCGGCCTCCGCCCGATACGACCCATAGTCTTCGACGGACCGACAGCATTTCCTCCGGACCAGGTCACGACGGCACGACGCCCAGCCGCATACGTGACCTTCGGCACGATTCCTCTCTTCTCTCGACCGGACGTCCTGCGCGACACTGTGAACGCGGTGAGCGAGGTGGTCGCGACAGTGGTCGTCACGACCGGCCCCAACCCCGCCGCCGTCCTGGATGGGTGTGAGGGCAGGGTCATCGTTGAGAAGTACCTGCCCCAGTCGGCGCTCCTGCCACACGTCGATGTCGTGGTGTCCCATGGCGGCGCGGGGACCACCCTCGGCGCGATCGTGTACGGACTGCCCCATGTGGTTCTGCCGCAGCAGACGATGAGCCAACTCCGCAACGCTCAGAAGATCGACACCCTCGGGCTGGGTGTCGCAGTTGCCCCTGATGCGCCTGAAGGAGCGATCGTGGACGCAATACGCAGGGTGCTCGGCGATGACGCCTTCGCAACGAGTGTGGCAAGGGCGCGAGCGGCCATTGACGAGCTCCCACCTCCCGATGCGGTGTTGGCGGAGATCGCGGCCCTCGTCGAGTGATCGTTGCTCCCCTCGCTGCCTGGTGGCATCGAAGCCCACGCGTCGACACGACTCTGGAGAGCCGACCTGTGGTGGCCTGACGTACGCGGAAGCGCGACAATTTCCGTAATGACGTCCTCCGTCACACCGTCCGCGAGGTACTCCCACGTGGCGCTCCCGGCCGATAAGGTGCGGGACCGCGTGAACCGCGAGGTGATGTTTTGCGCGGCCGGTGTCCTATCGGCGACGCCGCTCACGTACTCCATGCGGCGCGACCGCGGCCGAAGAGCAGCTTATTTGGCAGATGACCAGCACGGACGGCGGGCGCGTGTTGCACCGCGGACACGCCGCCTACATCCTTGTCGAAATTGTCGAGCAGCCGACTGACACCAAAGCATCGTGGTGCTTTCGCACTGCGCCTCACGTTGGGTTGGATGAGTCGCGACTGGCTCCAGCGGGTCTATATCTCAGCACTGGGACGTCGAAGCAAAAGGGGAATCATGAATTACAGCGCCAAGCAGTTGAACGGCGTCAGTCTGCGAACGGATGGACAGTTCGGGTCATCTACGGCGAAGGTTCATTACCGACGACCTTCACGATCGAGGAGCTGAAAGACATCGAGGAGCAGATTGACCTTCGTTCGGATTGGGTCACCATCACCGTCAACAGATACGCGCCAAAGACGCCATTGGAACCCGCCCCTGCGGGGGATGCTGCGTCAACCAGGGCCGGGGCTACGTGAGGCATTACTCACACTCGAATCCAACGCCGGCCGCAGCAAGCAACAGCGGAAAGAGCCCCCGAATGACGACCCTGATCCTGAGAACCATGAAAACGCACGTGGTCTGGGAGGATGCGAAGGATGACTATGTCGTCCTGGATGGGGAAAACTCTGTCGGCCGCATCTACAAGGACCACAGCGAAGCGAGGTGGTTTTGGTCAGTTAACACCTCGCCCTATCCCGCACCTCCTCCTAACAACGGTCTCGCCAAGTCACTGGAAGACGCGAAACGGGAGTTCAAGCAACGATATGAAGAGATGAAGGCTCAGAGAGTGAGACCATTTTCCGATGGCCAAGGTGCCGGTTGATCGCCAAGCCTCC
>JASHYD010000534.1 GCA_030043175.1 Xanthobacteraceae bacterium
TCGGTGATCGGGCACGATTGGGGTGGTACGGTGGGCTGGTGGGTCGCGATGCGCGCGGCTTGACCGGCTCGCAGTGATCAATGCGCCACATCCATCCGTATGGCGCGAGGCGATGCGGACCAATCCGGAACAGCGGCGTAAGAGCCGGTATGTCAAACTGTTCCGCCTACCATGGCTGCCTGAATTTCTGCTGCGCCGAAGGCGGTTCGCGGCGCTCACACAGAGCCTCCAGCGAACAGCGGGTGGTCCGACGCAGGCCGAACGCGATTCTATCTTGCGGCGTGGAGCATTCCGGGCGCCCTCACCGCGACGCTGAATTGGTATCGCGCCTTGTTGCGCAAGGATTTGCCGCACAGCGCCGACCTGCGCATAGTCACTCCAGTGTTGCTGATCTGGGGCGAACCCGATCCGTTCGGTGCGCGCGAACTTGCGCAGGAAAGCTTGGGCCTATGCGTCCACGGAAGGGGGACTTATTATCCCGATGCTTCGCGTTGGGGCCATCACGAAGAACGCGCCCGCTGCGTTGAAGCCTTACTCGAATTTCTTACCATGGGCGGGGCGAAGGCGTCGATGACAAATCCGTAAGATACCAGAGCCGAGCCGAAGGAGAAGTGCGTTGGTGTCGAATCGAGGCGCAACTGCGAGTGCGGCGATCACAGGGAAGATGTTCGATGCCTTCCCGTGTCGCGTTACAGGTTTCACCGCCGGTGATCTTGTGGAGGATGATCATGACGCGCAGTGATGTCCTGATCGCCGGTGCGGGTCCGACCGGCTTGGTCCTGGCCTTATGGTTGACGAAGCTCGGCGCCAAGATACGCATCATCGACAAGACTGCCGAACCCGGTACGACCTCACGTGCGCTGGCCGTACATGCGCGCACTCTTGAGCTTTATCGCCAGCTCGGGTTGGCTGACATCGTGGTTGCACGCGGCCACAAGGTTCCGGCTGTTCAGCTCTGGCTCGGGGGCGAGCCGAAGGCGCACGTTTCGTTAGAAGAAGCCGGCGCGGAATTGACACGCTACTCGTTCCTGCAGATCTTCCCTCAGGACGAGCACGAGCGATTGCTAATCGCGACGCTGGAAGGGCTTGGCATCTCGGTCGAACGCAATACCGAGCTACTCACGTACAGTGACGAGGGCGGACGCGTCATCGCGCGGCTGCGGGGACCTGACGGGCAGGAAGAGGTTTGCGAAGCCGCCTACCTTGCCGGATGCGACGGTGCGCACTCGATCGTGCGCGAGACGATGGGTACGGGGTATCCTGGGGGCACCTACCGTCATCTCTTTTATGTCGCGGATGTCGAGGCGTCCGGCCCGGCAATCGACGGTGAGTTGCATGTCGACCTTGAAGAGGCTGATTTCCTTGCCGTGTTTCCGCTCGCCGGGAAGGGATGCGCCCGGTTAATCGGGACGGTGCGCGACGACCGCGCCGATCTGGCCGATACGCTCAAATTCGACGACGTCAGTGGCCGGGTCATCGATAACCTCAAGGTTCATATCGAAAAGGTAAATTGGTTTTCGACCTATCATGTTCATCACCGGGTAACGCAACGTTTCCGAAAAGGACACGCGTTTCTGCTCGGCGATGCGGCACACATTCATAGTCCTGTCGGCGGGCAGGGCATGAATACCGGCATCGGCGACGCCATCAATCTGGCCTGGAAACTCAAAGCCGCACTCGCGGGCAGCGCACCCGATGCGCTGCTCGACACCTATGAGAACGAGCGCATCGCTTTCGCACGGCGTCTAGTCAAGACCACCGACAGGGTTTTCACGCTCGCGACGGCAGAGGGAAGAGTTGCCAGCCTATTGCGCACCCGCGTCTTCCCGCTCGCAATTCCAACATTGGCCAAATTCGAGGCCGTGCGCGATTTCTTGTTTCGAACAGTATCGCAAATCACAATCAATTATCGCCATTGCTCGTTTAACGCCGGCGAGGCCGGAGACCTCCGTGGGGGCGATCGCCTTCCTTGGGTGGCGGCAGAAGGAACTGATAATTACGAGCCTCTCGCTCACATGGTTTGGCAGGTGCATGTCTATGGCAGCGCCAGGCCTGACTTGGCGGCTTGGTGCAAGGAACACGATGTAGCACTCCGTATTTTCCCATGGCGGTCCGAATACGCAGAAGCTGGCATGATCCGCGATACCCTCTATCTGCTGCGGCCGGACACATATATTGGCCTCGTCGACCGCTCGTGTTCAGCTGAGACGCTTCAGCGCTACTTGGACGCGCGCGGAATGCGGATTGGGTTGACGCACTGAGATCGAGGAGATTCACGAGTGCGGGACGTTGCCTGTTCGCGACATCAACAGTGCTCGGAATGTCAAAATTGCCGGGGTGGAAGTCGCCCCCCGGTAGCGGGAAATCGCCGCCCTTCAGGGCGGAGAGGACTTAAACCTTATCGTTCAAGAATGCTGCGATACGAGCAATCGCCGCCTTCGCTTCCGGTATGCCGCGCGTGCACAGGTACCAGACATGCCACATGCGCGGCCAGACTTCGATTTCCACGTGACAGCCGGCAGCCCGCATTTTGTCCGCCATTCGGACGGCGTCATCGCGCAGCACTTCATCCCCGCCGACGAGAATGAGCGCCGGAGGAAGGCCCGTCGGGTCACCGTAAAGCGGGGAAGCGTATGGGTTACGCGGGTTGGCGCCGGCAAGACAGAGATCGACGACGCGTGGCAGCTGTTCGGCCGGTATCAGCGGGTCGATGAGGGCATTGAGGTGCAACGATGGGCCGGTGAGGGCGAGATCAGTCCAGGGTGAGACCACGGCTGCGGCAGCCGGGAGTTCAATGCCCTCGTCGCGCAGCCGCAGCAGTGCGGCGAAGACCAAACCGCCGCCAGCTGAGTCCCCCACCAGTGCGATGCGCTTCGGATCGGCCCCTCGCGCAAGCAGCCAGCGGTAAGCCGCCACGGCGTCGTCGAGCGCGGCCGGAAAAGGATGTTCGGGCGCGAGACGATAATTGACGCCGAGCACGCACGCACGGCAGAGTGTTGCCGGCCGCCAGGTCAGGTCGCGGCAGAGGCCGGCCCAGCCCACCACGTAGCCGCCGCCATGCAGATAAAGGATGTGCCGATCATGACGTGATGCCGCCGTTGCCACACGCTCAGCAGGCACGCCGCCGGCGTCGATGGCGATGGTTTCGGTATCGCGTGGCGGACGGGGAATGAGGCGGTCGGCCAGCCTCAGCTGCCAGCGTGCGGCCTCGACAGAGGCGTTGGCGCGCAAAACGGGCTTGGCCACAATCCGCAAGCCGATCCGCACTACGCGCGCGACGAGGCTCAACGGAACCGACCGCGCGGGCGTCAATGCGGCAGTTGAACCGTGGGACATCGGGCACGTCCTCGTTGGCAGTTCACGAATTGAGCCTACGCCAATTTCGCGGCTGTCTAGGAGTGTGTCCGAATATTCGTGATCACCAACTTCGACGAGAATTTGATTCCACCGAAGCCGCGAAGAGGAGTCGAATTTTGCATCACCATTCTGGAAACGACCAACAATGAGAATTCCATTCCCAGCGACTCCACGTTTTCCGATTACTCGGACAGGCTCCTAGAAGAGCGAGGTCCCCTCGTGCCGACGCGGCCTCGGAATTCTGTCCCGGGCCGCTCACAGATCCGTGAACCTCGAGTCACCGGCTCGTGCCATGGCAACGAAGGTGCCGCCCTCCACAGACGGCTCTCCCGGTTTTCGGTTGACCCGCGGCGATGACCAGCAGTTTGCCCCGTCCGGCGCAGCGGTACTGTTGGCCTGTCATCATCATCGATCGCGATAGCTGCTGAGTTTGGGCCGCCGCGGCTGAGCACGCGTGGAGCGAATTCTTGCCGAGATCCACGGCGGCGGTGCTGCGTTTGACACTCGCGCCATCCCGCATCACTCGCCGGTGGGGCGGGGAGCAAGGCCGAGCATTCCAGCGATACTCTTCCCGCGTGGTCCAGATATGTTCACCCGATGACGTCGGCAATGTTCGTCAATTCTCCGGTATTCGAAGTGTCGTAACCGGGGATCTCCTTAACGAGAGCAGCGAAGTCATCCGATTTGATGACTCCGACCATCGCCTCGACGTCGGTACGCTCTACGGTCTCGCGTTTGCCGAGCAGATAATAATCCTCCACAAATAGTGGAATGAAATCGAGCTTCAGCCTGCGCGCCGCGGCTTCGATGCCGATGCCAGCATCCGCAACGCCGCTGGCGATGGCTGCCGCCACGGCGAGGTGGGTAAATTCCTCCGTGTAGTAGCCTTTGATCTCGGCGCGATCGATGCCTCGCTCTTGCAACAGGCGCTCCAGCGCCAGGCGGGTGCCGGAACCACGCTGGCGGTTGATGAAACGGGCGCTACTTGCAACCACATCCTGCAACGCGGCGATGCCGAGGGGATTGCCGGCGGCAACGATCAGGCCT
>JASHYD010000535.1 GCA_030043175.1 Xanthobacteraceae bacterium
TCGGGACGCGCTTGCAGACTTCGCACCCCCCCTGTCGCGTGAAGATGCCAGCGAGGTTCTCTTGCAGTATGCTGATGAGTGTCGCGGCGGTGACGGATTTGACAATCACGAATGGCCGCCTGAAAATCTTCTCGAGAAATACCTTTGGCGCCCGGCGCCGAAACCGCACCTCCAAACCGAAAACCACTTGCCAAATACCGCGGCAGGTCGCGTTACGGCCAACCTCGGTGCGATCCATAAAAGACCGCCTCCAGGATCAGATCCGCTCCTCCCCAGACCAAGCGGGGCCTAATCCGTGGGCTCGGGCGATTCGCGGGAGCACCCGAAAGTTGGCAGAAAATTGGCCCTGCGCACGGCAGGGCCACGGTGAGGGTTCTGTCAGAGCGCGTGAAAGTTACCTGTACCAGCGCCTGTGCCAACGCCACCCCGGTCGGTGGCCGTAGTACCCGTAGTGCCCATAGTACCCATAGTAGTTCGGCCGCCAGTGGCATCCAAACAGACCACAAACCCATCTCGCCTGCACGACTTGACCGACCTGGTCAGCCGATTTCGTCAGACCGGCAGGCATGGTGTTGATCATCGCGTTGGCTCGAGGGGCGAAGGTCAGGATCGCTCCCGCCAATGCCGTCATCACTAGCCATTTTGTACGCATGATGTTCTCCCTGAGAGTTCAGGTTGCATCCGAGGATCAGGTTGCATCCGAGGAATGGAAGTCCCGGATCAATCGATCCGGCCATTATGTAAATAACCGCACGGAACCTGAGTTCGCGGGCATCTCGAGATTGTGATCTCCGTTTATCCCGATTGATGCTGCCGCTGGCGTGAGCGCGCGCGCCGATTTCCAAACGCATCGGCACCCAGTGTGTCGAGAATGCAAACAGCCATGTCGGGAGTCGTATCGCAGCGCAGCAGAACTCGGTTGCCGTGTTGCGACTCCGAACAGCTTCTCGAGACCAACCAGCTAAATCCGTGAGTTAGGCGATTATCACTCTCGATGAGCAGACAATCTACGACAACCCGGCGGGGCCTTTGCGCCGCGGTCGGCGGAAAATTGATGGTGTTGAGGGTTTCAGCATCGACACGCGGGACGGCCGACCGTGGAGAGGCGCAATGGTATCAACCAGCCTCTCGCGACGGCAGTTGAAGTCGTACAGCGCGGTGCTGACAGGGTGTACGAATCGATCGCTTAGGTCGTCATAGGTCGACAAAAAGCGTCTGCCCGGTCGCGCGGCAAATCCAGCCGAATCGCAATACCGCCCCGGTTCCGCCGTCGTGCCGCGGCGGCGCACGCTGCGGGCTCTCAACTCGCCAGGAGTTCAGCCGGTACCTTACCGCCGTTCTCAGCAAGTTTTCGCATGACCTGCTCGTGCAGCCACCTGTTCATGTGCGCGGTGTCCTTCATATTGCCAGTATAGTGCAGCTCTTGGGCAAGCTGCTTGCGAGCGGCGAGGCTGCTGTCGAGCTTCAAAAGTTTCATCAGGTCCACGATTGACCTCCGCCAGTCGAGGTCTTCGTCGTTCTGGTCGGCCAGCTTCGTCAGGACGACCTCGACGTCCACCTGCTCCATCGTAGGTGCCGCTGTGCTGGCTGGCTGGGCTGATGGCACGCTAGGCGCTGCGGTGCCCGCAGGCGTTGCGGACTTGAAAATCTTGGACATGATGTCGTGGAAGATACTCATGGTCATGCTCCTCAAGCTTCAAGAAAAACGCAACCAAACGTGGGAACGTTCCACCAGGAATAGCGTCTGGCAAAGCCGGCGCGTCTTTCCGACGCGCTCGAGAAATCAGGGGCGAGCGCAACCTCCAACGCTCCGGCACGAGCTTACGGGCGGGTGCAGCGGCTGGTTGCAGATTTTGTCAACGATGTTCTGCTCGAAGCTTGCAGCTAGTTGTAAGGTCACGCGTCATTTGCTGCTGTCCGGCCGTGATCTGGGCGAGTGGCCTCTATGCTGGCGGCGTGACGGTGAGGCCATCTGGCCGGACCTAGGCGACCGACGTCTCTCTTGTTAGCCGGGTGAGAACACCACAGTCGTTAACCGTTAGCTGGGTCCGCACTAAAGAACTTCAGATGGAGCCAAACGTCAGGGATTAGCCAGGCGCTGGTGCTGCAGAATGCCTGCTCTCAACCTGGCGGCGCTATCTGAGGCCGACATGGCAGCTCATTCAGTAACCTGTCTGCCGATAGCAGCTGCGTTTGGCAGGCGCATTGTGGATCTTGCCCGCAGCACAAAAATAATCCATCAGCATCGAGGTTGAAACCATGATCCAGACTAGCAACAAACGTAAGAAGGGTCCCCACCATAACCATTTTAAATTCTTGAACGCAGTTTTGCACGAGTTACTTGTTACGGCATTTCTCGGTGAACGTGAATCGGAAAGAGGGAGTCACAGCAATTCCTGAATAGGCCAGTCAGTCGGCATTGAGTCCTACCGAGGTGATAGGTATACGGAAATCCTATTCGACTGATTTGCCGGTGGAGACGCCGGATGAAGGGGATCGAATTGCTCATCGGACAGCAGGGGCGCAGGGCCTAAAATAGTTGGCACGTTCACGAGGAAGAGCCGAGTTGCTTTCTGATGAAAAAGGCCCGCCCCACGCGAGCCCCTTTCATTTCCAAACTGTATGTAGGAACTCAGGCCGTCCCGTTCAAACCCGCGGCAGTTGCCTTGTACCGGCCCCGCCCAGTCCCGGCGATAAATTTGCCAGCCCGCAAAGATTGCAGCATGGGATCAAACTGGCTGTTGGGGAAACCGGCCTTGCGGAAATCAGCGCGCATCTGACCGATTTCAACCCTACCCTTTTTGATGCTTTCAATGATCGTGGTCTTTTGTTTGGCAGTGTTTGCATTCTTGCTCTTGAATGCGAAGCCGTGCTCACTTCGCAGTGACGGAGGCCGCTTGTCAGTGCTTTCTTTAGTGTTTTCGTGCAAAGCCGCGCCGTTTCGCACGGCGCCGGTGCGGTTGCTAGTGTTAACGATGTCACCCACCACCCGGAGTTGACCTTCCTTTAGCAATGCTGACAAGGCATCATTGCCGGTCACTTCGATGGTGACTTGCCATGTTTCTTGAGACATGTGAGTTCCTTCTGATTAGGCCGACAAACTTGGCCAAATCCGCGCTAAGCATCGCTGTAATAAAATTGCAATAGGATTTGTTGCCTCACCTGAAAAATGGCTAGTCCGAGCCAGGTTGCCCCGGCCGCTAGAAATTCGACTCGACTTGGAGGTCGGGACGTTGCTGCCTCGCTGGTGCGCTCGGGGACGGCCTCGCCCTTGGGTACTAGCGCTGCTGGTCGGCGAAGTCATGGCATCGCCGGTCACGCCCTTGCTCGGAGCAGGCTTCACCGGCTTGTCGATTTGCGCAGTCCGCCGGCGAGGTTCGCGACGATGCCCGCCTGCATCGAGAGGCGGGCATCGATGTTGGCTAGGCCGTCGAGTCGAAGCAGGCGACGGCGTTGAGCGCCTCGGACCGCACGTCTTCGTCTAAGAAAGACGACCGAGTCCTTGACCCTTCGCATATAGTCAGTTAGGGCTTCGCTGTGAACTTGCGGATCGACGTGTCTTCGATCATGCGCCGAGAAAGCCGGGCCTTTCCGCAAGTCGAGGGCGTCCGAAGGCATTCAAAACCGAAGCGATCGGGGTCATCTGATCATTGCGCCGGTCCAATCACGAACACATTTTGAACACTTGCATCGACTTTTTTGAAGTCCTCGAGATGCGCTGCCCGATGATGGGTCCCGAACACGTCTCCTGCTCGCCGATTGGGATTGTCATCACGAGTGAGTCGCGCAGCTGCTGCAAAGGTAGGCGGACTTTCGCCGCGGGCAAGAAACAGCAAGACCCCAGGCATCTCATAAAAGAACCCATGAGGGGACAATGACTGGGATCACGCTGTAGGATTACAAAGTGGTCTGCGGATGACATAATCGCCGCTTCCGTTGGTGCCGGTCCTGGCTCCAACGCGTTTGCAACCAAGGGAGGATAATCATGTCGGTTCGTTTGGCCGCGGGTGCTGCAGTCGTCGCAGTCATACTCGCACCGCGTGTCTCAGGCGCTCAAGTTCTGATGGAGCGCAATGTTTCGGCGAAAATGGCCTTGACGATTGCCGAAACAGCACTTGCCGAATGCGGTTCGCGAGTGTCGGTTGCCGTCGTTGATCGTGCCGGACGGTTGCGCGTTTTTGTCCAGGGCGATGGCGCCGCGCCTCATAATCTCGAACTTGCTCGGCGCAAAGCCTACACGGCCAGGACTTTCGGGCGCACATCCCTCGAATGGGCGCAGCGCACCGAGACCCAAGTTCCCGGCCAGCGGCAGCTTGCCGAGGTCATTCCGCTCCAGGGCGGCGTTCCAATCAAAGTCGGCGACGACACCATCGGAGGCGTAGGCCTCAGCGGCGCCCCGAACGGCGGGCCGCAGGAAGAAGCCTGCGGTAAGGCAGGCATTGCCAAGGTGGCGGATGAACTAAAGTAGATTGGCCTCCTAAAGGCTCGTCATCGTATGACCCACCAAACTCGGCGCCGTTGCTCGCTATCGTGGCCGCAATGATCCTCTTGGTCGACAAGCTGCGGTAGCAGGCGTTCGGCGCGCCCTAATATAAGGTGGGCAAGGCGAATGAAACCGCAACAAAACGCGCCGGCCAGGATCGACAGCATGTCGCCAATAGCTGCCGTGCCAGGTGGGTGGCGATGATGGCAGCTGTGACATTACCCTGGCCAGTCAGGGAAGAACGGCACGAAGTGAAGACAGTGCAATTCGCGAGTAACAGAACGAGGTTAGCCTGAATGGAAGTATCGCTCTATATTCGGGCGAGATCAGTCTTTTTCGGGTCGCACCAAGATACAGGGAGGACAATATGAGACCGTTATGCTTCGCCGCCGCGAGTAGTGCTCTCCTGGCCGCATTGCTGG
>JASHYD010000536.1 GCA_030043175.1 Xanthobacteraceae bacterium
GAAGAACATTCTGTAAAATTCTCGAACGTCGGGCTCATAAACTTGTTTTGCCTTATGCCTCACACTGTATAGTCCAGTCACGGACGCCCGAATACCCGCCTCTTCCCAGATTTCCTTTATCACATTCTCGGTAGCTGAGAGCCCCACCTCCGCGAAACCTCCGGGCAGTGTCCATAGCCCCGTCGCTCTTTTCGCGGACCAGCAAGACCTTCCCGTCTTCAATAACCGAACCACGGACGTCGATTTTTGGGGTGGCGTAGCCCCTAGCAAAATCCAGAGCAGACCCTCGATTCGCTCGATCGGGATATTTCCCAGCGCAGCCAGCATCGAGTGTGCGATGGTCGCCACCTCCCGACAACGTTCCCGATCAAAGTCTTCCTTGCTGAAATGAAGGCCGGTCGATGCGATCGCCTGCAATCGCTTCGCCCACTTGAGCCATTGATCTTCCATGGCGGCCTCGTACCGGATCACCTGATAGCCTTAAAAGGGACGGCCCCGGGGCAGTCCGCAAGAACGTACTTCCGCGACGCGATGGTCAATCGACTACGCCGGAGGCGCAAGATGGGTGTACAAGAGGGCCGGAGGGCGCGCCGCGCACGTCGGGTCGGGTAAGTAGCCTCCGGCGCGGAAATGCACGGGCGAGGTCGCTAACGGCTTCCTGGCCGGGATTTGAGGCCATCCAGCGATCACGGTTCCCATTGACGGCCGCGGCATCTCCTAAAGCCATTTTTTGGTCCGTAGTTCCTTCGACAGCCGCCCGACGGGATCTGATGTCCACAGCGCCTAAGCGCCAACACGGGAAATTGCCGAAGACTACTTCAATCGCCTACAATCTAAAATGATACCGCTTAGCGCCCGATTCGGAGGGGTTCCGCCTTTGGCTGATTCCGTTGATTGGTCCGGTCTGCTAGCCAATTTGGACCCCCATGGTGCCATACCTGGATTCTATACGGTTCGCTTGCTCGCGGCGACCACCATCCGACTAGCGACATCGATCTGCTTGGCATCAGGGACGACGGTGAACCGCACCGTGACACCCGCGTGTGGAACGGGCGCTTTCTCGACGTTTTCATCTATGCAGCATCACGGTTCGAAACCGTCGGCGAAGAATGGCTGCATCTTCGGGGCGGGAGGGTCCTGCAGGAACGGGACGGCGCGGTCGACCGAATTCTTGCCCTTGTCGAGACGATCTACCAAGCCGGTCCACAACGGCTTGCCGACCATGAACGTCAGAGTTTGGTCACTTGGCTGCACAAAATGTCGACTGGCACCGGAGTTTCCGTGGCCGGCCGGCGTTGAGGACACCGGGGCGGCGGTGCGTTTCGTAAACGACAACATCGCAAGCTATGGCGGCGATTCTAATCGCGTGTTCCTGATGGGCCATTCGGCCGGTGCTGGCCATGTAGCCGCTTACATCTCACATCCTGAATTCCACGGACCGAAGGGTTCCGGGCTCGCGGGCGCGATCTTGTCGTCGGGCGTCAGCTACGAGATTAAGACCCAGGACGCCTCGACAGTTTTCCCCCCGGCTTATTTCGGTGCCGACCCGTCACGTTACGCCGAACGTGCCGCCCTACCGGGCCTTGTCAAGACCGCCATTCCCTTCATGATGTGGTCGGCTGAACTCGATCCACCCGTCGTCGCCGAGCAATCAGTCGCGCTCAAGGAAGCGATGTGCAAGTCGGCGCACGGATGCGTGCGTAATCTCATGTTACCACACCACAGCCACATGTCGGAAATCTTCGCGATCGGCACCGCCGATACGCTACACTCTGACCAGATCATGGAATTCATCAAGGACGGTAAATTAGCGACGGGGTACGGGACCGTGCCGGGAAAGAGGCATGGCGGCCGCTGGTGATCTGCCAGCGGGATACCGAAGCCCTATGGATTGAAAGGCAGCGTCATTGTCGCAGCGCGCAATTCCGACACCTCTCGGCGCGCACACGAGTGGGTCGGATCGCAATGGCGCAGACTTATCCGAGGGTTGTTCGGTCCCAGTCCGTCATCACTTAATCGGCCTCATCCGCCCCACTCGCGGGCACATCGCGATTTCACCGCATGGCGGCCTATGTGAAGCCTTCGCTCTGCGGGAACCGGGGACACGATCTGCCGCGCAGAGAGGAAGAGAATTTCAGTCACGATACTTTAACGGGTGTGACCGACGTTCAAGGCCTGCCGTTCCGACTACGTTGGCAGCACGTCGCGAGTACGCCAGACGAGCTGACGACTTTGCTGCATCGCCCAAGTCGGCAGCCTTGGGCCACAAGGAGACATCGGCACGCCTCAGTGCTGCGCTAAGATCAGCGTAAATAGTCGGCGTCGCTGACTTTTTCGAGCCAATCGACTGGGCTTCCGTTCAGTGCTTCCTGAATTGCGATATGCGTCATCGCCGCATCTGGCGACGCACCGTGCCAATGCTTCTCGCCGGGTTCGAACCACACGACGTCACCCGGGCGTATCTCTTCAACAGGGCCATCCCAGCGCTGCACCCGGCCAAAGCCGGAGGTCACAAGCAGCGTCTGCCCGAGGGGATGCGTGTGCCAGGCGGTGCGTGGCCCGGGCTCGAAGGTCACAGTGGCCATGCTGACGCGGGCGGGCTCCGGAACCGTGTGCAGTGGGTCAACGCGCACCGTTCCGGTAAACCAGGCGTCAGGCCCTTTCTGTGATGGCTGCTCGCCAATGCGTTTGATCTTCATGAGGACTCTCCTTGATGCTGGTCAACCTCGGTACCGGCTGCGTTGGCCGCCGTCGCAAGTATGGCAGGCAACCAATCGCGAGAACGGCCCGCTCCGAAAATCACGGGGCAAGGTCGCCGAAGTAGTAGGAGGCGGTCACGCCGCCATCCATGAGGAAATCGCTGCCCGTAATGAATGCACCCTCGGCGCCCATCAGCAGCGCTGCGACATTCGCCACTTCATCCGGTGTGCCCGCACGCCCTGCAGGCGAGAGGTTGATCATGCGCTGATAGCCTTCCCCGCGCGGTCCCGTCAGTTCGTCGCGTGCAAGAGGCGTCATGATGATGCCGGGACTGATCGTGTTTACCCGTGCCCCGCGCTTGCTCCATTTCACAGCTTCCGCCATGACGCGCAGCGAGTTGCAGCGCTTCGAGAGTTGATAGGCCTTGAGAGGGTCGGTGACCTTGCCGGGTTGCAGGAACGGCAGGTTCAGCAGTTCATCGACAGGCGTCGTCGCAAGCGCCTTGTTCTCCTCGGCCGTCAGCGGAGGCAGGCGATGGCCGGACTGCGACGCAATGACGACGCCAGAGCCGCCTTTTGCGATTACCTTGCCGAAGGCATCGAGCACGAGCGCGGTGCCATAGAGATCGACCTCGAGGATTGTGGCTGGGGAAGCCTGTGACGGCGAAACGCCTGCGGCATGAATGAGAGCGGTGAGTTCGCCCAAGCTCGCGGCAGTTTCAACGAGCGTCTCGACAGACTGCCGCGACGATACATCCACAGTCGCGGTCGTCACATCAAAACCGGCGTTGCTGAAGATTTCCACCGCCGCGCCTGCGTTCTCAGGGCGCGCGTCGGCAAGCATGACGTACTTGCCAGCACCAACGCGCCGCGCAATGGCTTGGCCTATCTGACCTGCACCAATCAGGACGACCACGTTTTTCATGGCTGCTCCTTTCGCTTCGTTTTTTGGCCGCCATTACCCTTCAAACGGTCAGCAATGTCTTGATCGTGCGCCGCTCATCCATCGCGCGGTAACCCTCCGCGACTTCACCCAGTGGCAGCGTGAGATCGAACACCTTGCCCGGCTTGATCCTGCCCTTGAGCACACGGTCCATGAGGTCGGGCAAGAACCGCCGCACAGGGGCAGGCCCACCCAGCATACGCCGCTGGGCGAAGAACATGGCTTGACCGTCGAGCGTCACGCCATGAGGCACGCCGACATAACCAATAGTGCCGCCCGGGCGCGCGCAGTTGATGGCCTGCGTCATCGCTTCCTGCGTACCAACACATTCAAGGACGGACTCCGCTCCAACACCGCGCGTCAGTTCTTTGACCCGCTTAATGCCTGCATCACCGCGTTCGGCGACAATGTCGGTCGCTCCAAACTCCTTTGCGAGACCCTGCCGGCTGTTGTGCCGGCTCATCGCGATAATGCGTTCCGCGCCCATTTCCTTGGCTGATAGAACGCCCATGAGGCCCACCGCGCCATCGCCTACGACCACGACGGTTGAACCTTCGCGGACGTTCGCGGCATCGGCGGCATACCATCCGGTGCCGAGCACATCCGATGTGGCGAGCAGATGCGGCACGAGATCGCTCGACGGCAATTCTGCCGCGGCGACCAGCGTTCCGTCGGCGAGCGGCACGCGCGCGTAGGGCGCCTGTGCTCCGCGCATGAACTCGCGCTGTGCGCAGGACGAGTGAAAGCCGAATTTGCAATGCGGGCACGTGTTGTCCGAAAGGCAGAATGAGCCGACGACAAACTGCCCGGGCCGCACGGTGCGCACCGCGCTGCCTACCTCTACGACAACGCCGCAGTATTCATGGCCCATATGGGCTGGACCCTCGTTCGGCTGCAGCCCGCGATAGGGCCAAAGGTCAGAGCCACAGATGCAGGTCGCCGAAAGCTTGATGATCACATCGGTCGGCTTGATGATCTTCGGATCGTCGACTTGTTCAAAACGAACATCGCCGGGTCCGTGCATGACTGTCGCGTACATGATATTCCTCCTTACAAACTTGCGCTGAGGGACTGGCCGCACTCGCACACGCCTCGCAACCAAGACGGCTTACTGGCTGGCAACGAAGCGCAGCGACAAGGATGACGGAAGCGGAGAGGCAGAGAATGACGGCGCTGAACAGGAAAGTGGCTTGATAGCCGCTGCTGTCGAAGAGGACGCCGCCACCAGCTGCGCCAGTTGTGATCGCCAGCTGAATAACCGCGACCATCAGCCCGCCGCCAGCTTCCGCATCATTGGGCAAGGCCTTGCTCAGCCAAGTCCACCAGGCCACCGGAGCTGCCGTGCTGATGAAGCCCCATAAGGCGAGCAGTGCCGTCGTCGCGGCGACCGACGAGCCGAAGCTCGTCAGGCCCATGGCAATGACAGCCATGGCGAGTGGCATGATCACGAGCGAAGCGTAGAGGCGTGTACGAAGCGCAAAGCCGATGAGCAATGTCCCAAGAAGACCCGCCACACCAAGCGCGAGTAGCAGCGCCGAGAGGGTGGACACGTCGACCCGCGTAACGGCTTCGAGGAAAGGCCGCAGATAGGTGAAGAGTGCGAACCGCCCAAGGAAGAACAGCGCGGCGGCGAGCATGCCGTAGGGCAGTTGCGGCCGGTGCAAGACCTTGAACGTCGCTGCGGCGCCGGAGTGCTCCCGGCTGGGCATGTTGGGAAGCGCGAGGAATTGCCAAAGGAGCGTCAGAGCCGCAATCGGCACGACGCAAAAGAAAGCGCCGCGCCAGCCGATATACTGACCAAGGAAGCTGCCGAGGGGCGCGCCAATCGTGGTGGCAAGGGCGTTACCGCCATTAAGAACCGCGAGCGCGCGCGGCACATCCTTCCCTGGAACGACACGGATGATCGTCGCGGCCGACATCGACCAGAATCCGCCGATCGCCATTCCGACGAGCGCCCGGCCGCCGATCAGCACTGCATAGTTGGGAGCGAATGCAACGACCACTCCGGAGATCATCATCAGTCCGGTCAGGGACAGCAAGAGCAGCCGACGATCCATGCCGCGCGTTGCGGCCGAGACGAACAGGCTGGTTAGGACGGCGAAGAGTCCTGAGACGGAAATTGCCTGCCCGGCCTGTCCCTCGGTCAGGTGAAGGCCGGTCGCAATCGGCGTGAGCAGGCTCACGGGCAGGAATTCGGAAGCGATGAGCGTCGAAGCGCAGAGGCTGAGTGCAAAGACAGCGCTCCAGGCCGCCACTGGCTGCTGCGGCGCGGCTTTTTGATCCGTGATGTCCATCAGGCACCTCACTTGCGGCAAGGCGCCAAGGTCGGGCACCCTTCATGGCAAGAAATAGAGCGCTGAAGGGTGTTCGATTAGCCGGTACAATTCGCTTGCATTGATCGATCAGCGCCATGAATATCGGCAACGAGAGTCGAAAATCCGATGGGAGACCGAGACTTTAATGACTTGCTCGCTTTCCTGGCCGTGGCTCGGGAACGTAGTTTTACGAAGGCCGCGGCGAAACTCGGCATCGTGCAATCGACATTGAGCCACACGATCAAGCGGCTTGAGACGCAGATGGGCATCCGGCTTCTAACTCGCACGACGCGCAGCGTAGGATTAACCGAAGCGGGCGAGCGGCTGCAGCAATCACTCGCGCCACGCATCGAGGAAATCGAGAATGACATCGCCGCGCTGATGTCTCTCCGCGATACGCCCTCCGGCAGTATCCGGATTACGCTTTCCGATCACGCGCTGGACACGGTTGTCTGGCCGAAACTGTCGCCGGTTCTGAAGCAATATCCTGACATCAAGGTCGAGTTCAGTCTCGATACCGAATTCCGCAACATTGTCGAAGACGGGTTCGACGCGGGTATCCGTCTTGGGGAGAGCGTCGAAAAGGACATGATCGCGGTGCGCATCGGACCGGATTGGCGCCTCGTCGCCGTCGCTTCGCCTGCTTATCTGAAAGAGCATCCAAAGCCCAAGCATCCCAAGGACCTCGTTCGGCATATCTGCATCAAGCGGCGTCAGGCGGCTGGCGGTCATTATGCATGGGAGTTCGCGAAGAACGGGCCTCAACTCCGCGTCCGGGTAGAGGGGCAACTGACTTACAATAATTCTCACCCGATGATCGACGCGGCTCGGCAAGGCTTCGGCATCGCATATCTTCCCGAGGACATGGTGGCAATGCACCTTCAATCAGGCGAGTTGGTCGTCGTGCTCGATGACTGGTCGCCGACGTTTGATGGCTACTTCATCTACTACCCGCGCTCACGGCAGAATGCGGCAGCGTTCAAGATCATTGTCGATGCTCTACGGCATCGTGAAACGCGGGGTGGCCGCGATCGCAGAGACCGTGCCTAACGACAGCCAGCCTACGTCTCCTTCGGGTCAAAAACGGCTGTCGCGGCCGTTCGATCGGCACGTCAGCAGTACCTCAGATAGCTGACCATCCTGCGCACCGCGCAAGTCGGCAGAAGTGGGCCATAAGGCGACGTAGAAGTGCTATTCGGTCCGTCGCATTACGAGAGCGGAAGGTCCTTCTTGGCAACAGGACGGAGGGTCCGTGCTGACGGCCACAGCGCTCTTTCCGTTAACTCTTGTGAATGTGCGCCGTTGCCTCAAGCGCATTCGCTGCTGGGCAGGTCAAGTGCCACGCGAAACCTGACGGAGCGTAATCAGCCTCAACCTCACCGCCGACAGTGCGCTTCGCCATTGCCTCGACGACCGTGCTGCCGAAGCCGCGACGGTCGGGTGGCCGAACGGGCGGGCCGTCGCGCTCGGTCCAGCTTATCGCGAAACTACGCGCATCGGATCGCCAGTCCACGTCGACTCGCCCGTTATCGGTCGAAAGCGCGCCGTATTTACTGGCATTTGTCGCAAGTTCGTGAACTACAAGGCCGATCGCCTGGGCGGCAGCAGCGTTCAGACGCAATTTCGGACCGCGGACCGCAATGCGGGAACCCACCAGGTCGGCAAAGGGTGCGAGCTGGACGCGCACCAGGTCATCGATATCCGCCCCCTGCCACTGGCTTTCAATCAGAAGGTCGTGATTGGCTGCAAGCGCTTGGACGCGCTCAGTGAAGCTCTCAACAAAGTGTTCGGGTTCCCTGGCCGCGGTCTGGCGGGCAACAGCCTGCACGAGACCGAGAATGTTCTTGATGCGGTGATGGGATTCACGCATCAGCAGCTCGATCCTCTCTTCGGCACGCTTGCGCTCGGTGATATCGCGGTTCGTCTCAAGCCCAAATGTCTCGCCGTCGTACGAGACGCGGACAATGCGGCTCTCGACCACGATATCTCGTCCGTCGCGTGTGGTATGGGTGAGTTCGCCGTACCAGCTCCCTTGATGGTCAATCTGCGCGTCGATGTCCTCGATCGGGATAGGAGGGCGAGTCTGGAGCAACTCCTGGGTTCTGCATCCCACCGCTTCGGCGGCCGTATAGCCGTATAATCTTTCGGCCCCGCGATTCCAGTAGACGATGCGGCGGTCGCCGGTGTGCATCGTCAAAATCGCATCGTGCGACTGATCCAGAAGGTCGGCTTGGCGCTTCAGCGCCCCCTCGGTACGCTTGCGTGCCGTGATATCCTCAACAACACCGACGAAATAGTCGATTGATCCGTCACTCCTGCGTACGCAACTGACAGTCAGTGCGGCCCAGACGATCATGCCATCCTTACGCAGGTAGCGCTTGTCCATAATATAGCTGTCGATCTTTCCCGCGCGTATTTG
>JASHYD010000537.1 GCA_030043175.1 Xanthobacteraceae bacterium
ATCCTTTCGATCACCAGTTCCGCCAGGTGCGCCTGAACCAGCCCCATCCGGTCCACGCGACGCCATCCTGGTATGGGGATTCCGTCGGCCATTACGAGGGCGACGCGCTGGTGGTCGATACCGTGGGGATCAAGGTCGGCCCGTTTTCCATGATCGACTGGTACGGCACGCCGTTCACCGAAGCTCTACACCTGGTAGAACGGTATCGGCTGCTTGATTATCATGCGACGACGGACGCGATAGAACGGGATGCAAAAGAACATTTCCAAACCGCCAATCCAGATAATGGGCCGGCTGTCGATCGCAACTACAAGGGCCCGGGACTGCAGATCCAAGTCACTATTGAGGATGAAGGCGCCTTCACGACGCCCTGGTCAACGACCGTTACGTTTCGGCGCGCCCTGGACGAAGGGCTGGAACTTGTCTGCGCCGACAACGCCCAATGGTACCCCGGAACGCACTCGGCGGTGCCGACCGCCGGCCGGTTGGATTTCTAAATCGGAGATGGAAACGAGCATCGCGGTCGTCGGCGCGGGTATTGGCGGGCTCACCGCAGCAGCAAGCCTGTTGCAACTCGGTTTGCGTGTCGATGTCTATGAGCAGGCGCCGCAATTCGCCTCGGTCGGCGCCGGCATTCAACTCACCGCGAACGCGATGAAGGCGCTCGGCGGGCTCGGCTTGATCGAACACTTACGCGGCATTGGCTTCGTTCCGGCAGCGTTTCACAGCCGCGAGTGGGACACCGGCAACATCACCAATGTGCTGATGATGGGTAAAGCGCTCGAACAGCGCTACGGCGCGCCGGATCTGATGATCCATCGCGCCCGTCTCCACGCAGCGCTTGCTGCCCTCATCCCGCGCCACCGCATTCACTTTGGTAGAAAGCTGGTCGCGATCGAGCAGAACCAATCGAGTGCCACGCTCGTATTTGCCGACAGCAGCCGGGTTGAGGCATCGCTGGTCGTTGGCGCCGACGGCATTCATTCGATGGTGCGTGAGGCGCTGTTCGGGGCCGAGCAACCCCGCTTCACCGGCCGCGTTGCCTACCGTACGACCTATCCGACACTGCTCCTCAACGGCATGGCAGTTGATCAACGCGCCAAGTGGTGGGGCCCGGATCGTCATGTCGTGCATTACTTCACGACCGCGGGCGAGGACGAGATCTATTTCATCGCGGTTGTCCCCGAGCCGGATTTCCAGGTCGAATCCTGGTCGACGAAGGGAGATAAAGCCGCACTACTCGCGGCCTTCGCCGGATGCCATCCGCAGCTGCGCGCCATCCTCGCGGCGGCGCCGGAGCTGCGCAAATGGGCCCTCGTAGAACGCGAGCCGATGCCCTCGTGGGGCAATAACGGCATCGTGCTCCTTGGCGACGCATGTCACCCGATGGCACCGTACATGGCCCAAGGCGCGGCCTCCGCCATTGAGGATGCGGTGGTTCTCGCGCGGTGTCTCGCGCAGGCCTGCTGCAGCAAAATCCATACCGCGCTTGTGGCCTACGCGGCGAACCGCAAGGAGCGCACCGCCCGAATGCAGCTCACCAATCGCGAGAATACCTGGCTGCGCTTCAAGACCGATACCGACTGGGTCTACGACTTCGACGCCTGGCATACGGAGCTCGCCGGCCCCGCGCATGCCGTGCGCCCGTCTTGAGACGCGGCACGCGGCTCGGAGGTGACGGAGATTCGCCGAACTATCGCAACTCTCGCCGCAACAGGAAACTTTAGGATTGCTGACAATCGTGCGCTGCTTCTCGGCCCGCCTGTATGGCTTGCGCAACGACCGCAAGAAGTTGAGAGAGCGTTGGCAGAGGCTGATCCTTGGCCACACTCTTGCGCTCGATCCGACGCCGGATCAGGAGTGTCACTTGCGCCGCGCCTGCTCGCCATGCCTAGCACCGGGGCTTGGCCGAATGGCAGCGAATGCACGCGGCTGGCGAGAGCCGTCTATGCCAACTATCAAGCTTGCTTGCGAGGCTTCTGCAATCCCGCAAGACATTCGAGAATGCGGCGCCAAGGTCCATGATGGCCTGGCCGCTGGCGGACGCAATCGGCGCAATCAACCTTCGAAATCTAGGGCTGGCCAAGCCGCGAATCAACGCGCCGGCACATGACGCCTCTAGCGTATGCGCAAGCATACCGGCGGCACCATGGATGCACCGCGAACCGAAACGGTGCACACATGTACGCACATTTATCGAGTTGCTTGATTCAACCGGTGTGAAATGAGACTCCTGCAGGACCGCAAGATAAGAGGGAGGCGCAACGATGTGCTCGTTCATCCTTGAACGGAGAATTCCCACAGTCCTCATCGCCGCCTGCTGCGCGGCGGCACTGATGAAACCGGGGGTGGCACAACAGAAGGTCACTCCACCGGATTTTTCATCGAACCAGGCCGGCTGGGTCGGACTGAACGGCGGCGGTCCATTCTACGAGCCGGTTCCTGGCCGCCTGCCGCCGATGGTCAGCGATCCGGCGCATCCGTTCACCCCCAACGGCGTCGACAAGCAGCCGACTTTCAGGATTGCCGACCTCTCCAGTCCGAACCTGATGCCCTGGGTGAAGGATCACATGAGGAAGGACATCGAAGAGGTGCTTGCTGGTAAGAAAAGCGCCTTTACGCCGCAATCAAGCTGCGTGCCTGCGGGCGTCCCCTTTTTCATGGGCTATGGCGGACCGGACCCTCTCGTATTCCTGCAAACGCCTACGGAAGTCTGGATCGTCTGGAGGGAGGATAATCAGGTTCGCCGCATCTACATGGACGTCCCCCATTCAGCAAACCTGAAGCCGTCCTGGTATGGCGAATCCGTCGGTCACTACGAAGGGGATACGCTTGTGGTCGACACGATCGGCCTCAATGACAAGACGGTCGTCGACGTCTACCGGACCCCGCACACCGAGAAGCTGCACGTCGTGGAGCGTTGGCGCATGGTGGACGGCGGCAAAAGGATGGAAGTCATCTTCACGGTCGCGGATCCTGATGCCTTCTATCAACCCTGGACGGCAATGCGGCGCTATCGGCGCGTCGAGCAGGAGCCTTACGAGAAGATCTGCGCCGAGAACAACATCAATCTATTCGACTATCATATGCCGGTGGCGGACAAGGCTGATTTCTGAGCCGCTCGATAGAGCCAGCGGCGGCAAAGCTATTTTGTCTCACCGGGAGGGCACTGGGAACCGCAGCCCAAATTTTTTCATTCTACCAGGGCTTCACTCAGCTCGATGCGCGAGAGCGCGGACGCGGTTCGCGGTGGCAATCCGTCTATTGGCGTGCCAGCGATGAAATTGAGTATCGTGCGGGCTGGTGCGACGGAACGCGATCTTGCCATCGAGAACTGCGCGGACGACGGGCGACGATGACCTACCTTGTGGAGGGTCGCACGATTGACGCCCCCGTGGGTGCGGCAAACGCACGCTCAGCAAGGATCAGTGTCGGCCCAGCGAGTGGCCCGCCGGTGAGCACGCGGCGATCGTTGAGGGACGGGAGCGGTTTACGGACGAACTTTGTTTAGCGCGCCGTCGAATATCCCCTCTGCGCCCATTCCAGCACGTTGCCGGCCGGGCAGGTCAAACGCCAGGTCAAGCCTGAGGGCGCGTAATCAAGCTGCACCTCGCCGCCGGCGGTCCGCTCCGCCATCGACTCGACAACGGTGCTGCCGAAGCCACGCCGCTCAGGCTGTGGCACGGGTGGCCCGTTGCGCTCGGTCCAGCTCATGGCGAAGGTATCTCCGTCGAACCGCCAACCCACGTCGACGCGGCCGCAGTCCACCGAAAGGGCGCCGTATTTGCCAGCATTGGTGGCCAGCTCGTGCAATGCGAGCCCGATTGCTTGGGCTGCGGCTGCATTCAGACGCAGTTTTGGCCCATCGACAGCGATCCGAGACCCGACAAGATCGGCAAAATGCGCGAGCTGGGCACGCGCCAGATCCTCCATATCCACCCCCCGCCACTCATTCCGGATCAGCAGGTCCTGATTGGCCGCGAGCGCCTGGATGCGCTCAGTGAAGTGCCCAATAAAGCCTTCAGGCCCACGCGCCGCGGTCTGGCGGGCGATGACCTGCACGAGACTGAGCATATTCTTGGCGCGATGATTGACCTCCCGCATCAGAAGGTGAACTTGCTCCTCGTGAGCCTTCCGCTCGGTCACATCTTGGGCCACGCAGACAAAAAGCCGTTGTCCGTCCAACTGGGTTCCCAAAGCGGATGAAACAAAGCTCCAAAGGCGCTCGCGGCCGTCTTTGGTGCGAATCATCAGTTCGGCCGGCTGCGCCTCGGGCTCAGCTGAAATCATCTCGCGCATCTGCTCGAGCACTTCGCCCGAGCGATCGCCGAAGGCTCTGGCCGTCCAGTCCTTAATGCGGCGCAGCTCCTCTCTCGAATAGCCTGTTTCTTCGAGCCAGCTTTGGCTAATGGCAAGAATTTGCTCCCCGTCGTCGAACAAGAGGATTGGCAGCGGTGAGTGAAGGACGGAGGATTTGAAGCGTTCCTCGCTCTTGCGCAATTCGTCCTCGGCCTGTTTTCGCGCGGAAATGTCTTCGACCACGCTGACGAAATAGTCGACGAACCCGTCGTTCTTGCGCACGCAGCCGACGGTCAGGCGGGCCCAGACGATCGCGCCATCCTTGCGCAGGTAGCGCTTGTCCATGTCATAGCTCTCGAGCTTGCCGTCTCGCATCTGCTCGATACGGGCATGATCGGCCGAAAGATCGTCCGCGTGGGTGATGTCCTGCAACGACTTGGTGACGAGTTCACCGACCGGGTAGCCGAGAATGCGGCACAGGGCCTTATTGGCCCTGAGCAACCTGAGGTCAGGGGCGAGATGAGCGATACCGACGGCCGCGTTCTCGAATGTGGCGCGGAACCGCGCCTCGCTGTCGGCAAGAGCGCGCCGGGCCTCGACTTTCTCGGTTATCACTTCGCTAAACAGCAGTGCGCCACCGATACAGCCGGCGGCGGTGTACCAGGGTTTCATCAGCCACCGGCACCAGTCGGTTCGGCCGTCCTGGCGCAAGAAAGGGTCCTCCTCGTGAGCCAGTTCCTCGCCCGTCAGCACGCGGGCATGAACCTCACGCCAGCGCGCCGGGATATCAGGAAATATCTCGTAATGTGAACGTCCGGTGAGCTCGATATCAGGCGGCAGCCGGAAATCCGAGAAGTAACGGCGTGAGGCGGCCAGATAACGCATCCTATCATCGAACATGGCGATGGCAGCCGGCGCGTGCTCGACGAACAGTGCCAGCTGGGCCTCGCGCTCAGCAAGCCGCGCCTCCGTTCGCTTGCGCTGCGTGATGTCGCGGACGACCTTCGAACAGCCGATGTTGCGGCCTTTGGCATCGCGCATGGGCGAAATGGTGATGGACGCGTCGAAGGTTCGTCCATCTTTGGAGAGAAGCATCATCTCGTGACGCTCGATGGCCTCGCTGCGAGCCATGCGCGCAAGGATCGTGTCCTCCTCCGCGTAGCTATCGATCGGAACCAGGCGCCGGATCGACTGCCCAATCATCTCGCTCGCCGAATAACCGAACATGCGCTCGGCCGCTTGATTCCAACTCGTGACGACACCGTCGAGCGTCTTGCCGACAATCGCATCGGCCGAGGATGTCACGATGGCGGCAAGACGGGCTTGCACCTCCTCGGCATCCTTGCGTGCGGTGATGTCGCGCACGACGCCAACGGCTCGGACCGCCTTGCCTGCGGCATTCGTTTCCACCCGGCTCTGATCCTCGAGCCATCGAAGGGCGCCATTCGGCATCACGATGCGGAACTCAAGGTGACGATCGTGATCGCAATCCGGACGGGCGCTGCGGCTGATATACCCCTTGAGTTGTGCGCGATCCTCTGGGTGCACGCGGGAGAGGAGCAGCGCCCGGGATGCGGGCGCTGCCGGGTCGACCCCGAGCAGTTTGCGTGTTTGCTCCGACCAGACCCACGTACCCTGGGCGAAGTCGTAGTCCCAGTGCCCCAAGCCGGCGGCCTTTTGCGCCAAGCGCAAGCGTTCCTCGCTCGTACGCAGACTCTGCTCGGCCTCGATCCGCTCCCACGCCTGGGCGAGGAAATTGGTTATCGTTCCAAGCCAGGCAACTTCATCATTGGTGAAGCTCTCGCGCATCGTCGAGGCGACAGAGAACGTACCAAGCACACGACCGTCGGCCGCCATCAGAGGGTGGCAGGCATAGGCCGTGGCGCCAAGGTCGCGCATGAAAGCGCCTTTTGGATCGGACGCAATGCGCTGCTTGTCGGCCACCAACGCCTGGCAGCCTCCCGCAGCGGTCCCGCAGAACGCCTGACCGACTTGAAGCGACCGGGCCGCCCCCTGCTTATCCAGCGTTATGCCGCGCGCGAACTCCAGCCTGAGGTGGCGCGCGCCGGGATCGAGGCGGTAGTTCAAGCAAATATCGGCGCCGAAGGCAGAGCTGATGTGCTCGAACGTCACGCGGCCAAGTTCACCCGGCTCGGAGGCGCGGATCAGGTCCGAAGTAACCTCGAGCAGCAACGCCTGACGCTCGGTCTGCCGGCGCAGCGCATCCTCGGCGCGCTTGGGCTCGCTGATATCGAAGGGCATGCGCTTGTCTTCGTGCAGCAATACGGCCATCTCGTTCGCCTTTGTGCAATCAACGTCTGCGACGAGAAAACTCACGTCTTGACCGGGACAAAGCCATTGCGCGGGGTTTGTGACTGCTACTGGAGGTGGTCAACGCGTCTGCGATAAATCGTGCGAACGGATCGCCGTGCAGGCACTCGTCAACGTTCCCGCGTGACCGAATGGCGCAGCGGAGCCATTCCTGACCGCCCGCCACTGCCCCGATGCACCCGATCAGTTTCGGCAGCATCGGGCGCCGTCCGTAAACCGGCACATCACCCCGGGCGTCCCTGTTCCGTAAACAGCTAGTGTATTTGCGGCGTTAGACAAGGTTACTGCCGACCAGTTTGACACGAAAAAAGAGCCGCAATGAAACCAGGCTGATCGAACGTCGGCTGCGCTGGAGAATGGGTTGAGATCAGGGCACAGGCTATGTCATTCCGGACGACAACTAATGCCCATTTTATCGGGGCTTCCCGCACCTGCGGTCCGTCCCTTCGGGGACAGCGGGGCGCCAAGCTCGGCTGGCCGGGCGCGACGTCGATCAGGCGCTGTAAGTCCGCCGAGGTGCGTCAACTGTCCACCACATCATTGACACAAGTGCGGCTCCACATTTCTGGCGATAATACCCCACCGCCGCCGAAAAAGTGCCGCCGTAACAGTCTCTACAGCGCTGAGGCGCATGGTCCCCCACGGTCGTGCGCTGGCGGCCCCGGCTACCGGCGATTCGCGCGGGCGGTCGGGGCCGCTCGAATACCCGCTTTGAAGCAAGAGCGGTACGCCGGATCGGCGAACTGTACAACGTGATCGCGCTACCCGCGCAGCGAACCAAAATTCTGTGATAAGATGGTCCGTACCCAACGCAACAGATCCCCCATATGCTCGGCGTCTTGTTTCAGCCGCGAACAGCGCCGAGCCCTCAAAAAGCTCGCGGATACCCCGCGCGGTCTGACCGAGCACTTCCTGTTAGCGCACGGCTTCTCCTTGGAGATGCTCTCCGGCCTTGTGCTCGCCGAGCTCGCAACTATCGTGACCGAGCCGATGATGGCGCGCCCCGGTGTGATGCTCATGGTCGAGCTTATGCGCATCACGGACGCTGGCCGGATGTGGCTTGAAGGGTAGGCGCCGAGGCGCTCGGCAACGGCCGAGCGAGCGTCTATAAGGTACTATAAGTGATATTCCGACGACTTGACGGGAGGGATCAATGAAAGCCACCGTGGTTGGTGCCTTTATAGCGCTGAGCGTCACGGCGGCCGCAGCGCAGCAAGACACAACATCGGCAAGCGCCGTGCTGCCGGGCTGTAAATTCCACGTCGCCCTTGCCGACGGCCAGGACCCCAAGCTCACTGTCCCAATTGCGTTAGCGGCGGGCTACTGCGCCGCGGTGCTCGACGTGTTGGCGTCCTCTTCCGCGCTTGACCCTGTCATGTGCCTGGACCCCAACATAGACAAGGCCGCAGCCATGCTGGTCTTCATACGTTATATCGAGGCACGGCCGCAGAGAATGCGTGAGCGCTTTCTAATACTTGCACGGGAAGCGCTGCGTGAAGCATGGCCGTGCGTGCGGACCTTTGGACGCCAGTAAACTCTACGCCTTGATGGAATCTGCGCTCTCGACGTCAGGGGTCCGATTCGGTTGACGCGGATAATGCCGGGTCGTGACTGGTTTTGTCGGACCAAAGACGGACCGGGGCGTCGAAGCGATCGAGGTTGACCGCGGTCTCCTTGGCCGCACGCTCAAACGCCTTCGCTCCCGACCGGGAGAGGGGCGGGCGGCTCCGCTATCAACCGCGCGACGGCCGAAATGGTCCACCCGGATCGTAGCTCAGTTGCCGTGTTGGCAACTCATCCGCCGATGGCTGCAGGAACGCTGATGACGGCGGAGTTGGGCCACAAAGCGACATACACGCGGATTCAATTGGCACGGCAAGTAAAATCAGGCCTGCATCCGTAGCGACCTGGCCGACCCAAGTTCATTCGTACTTCATCGATTCCTACCGTCTGTTACCACTTAGGCGGTTGGGCATCAGCCTTATCAGCACATTGTCCGTTGATCGGCACGACAGCTCAGATTCGTGCGGAGGTCATGTTCGAGCGGACCGTGCTGCCGCAATCCCGTTGTCGTCGCTGCTGTGTCGAGCGGCACATCGAACAGGAATTTCAAGCCATACTGGCACCGCATGGAGAATGCTCTCGCAGACGCCGCCTAAATCGGCCAAAGTCAAGCAGGTCGTACAGAATCGGGCCGCGAGCGGCCGTCGCGATCCTTTTCAAACGCCCGGGCGACCTGTAGCATCGCCGATGAGACAGAGGAACTGACGACCTCTCAAATTTTTCAGAACGCCGGCGATCCTTATCGCGGCGTCGGCTAATGCCACCTTTCGCAAGCTGCCCCATCCGCAGCCGGCTTATCGTCTGATAAGTACCCCGCTTGGCACTCGTCACCCGCAACACGATGCGAGGCAAAAGGAGATGATCGTGGATAACCGCTTCTCGGGCTTGATCGTAACTGCTGCCGTTGCCGCCGCAGCCGGCGCCGCCATTTCGGTGTCTGTCACCCAAACCTCTGCTCAGGCTCCCCCGGTTTCCGGCGCGGTTGTGAAAACCCCTCCGTTGAAGCGGCTTGGGGAGAACCTGATCTACAGGGAATCTGGACCGACGAATTTGACACGCCCCTGCAGCGCTCCGCCACGCGAACCAGGAGTTTTTCACCGATGCGCAACGCGCTGAGTTGGACCAAGCGCGGTTGGGGATAGTCAACCGGCGCGCGACTGAGCGCGACGTCAATAACGGCTACAATGGCGCGGCGTTCTTCAGCATGAAGCGCACCGGGGCTCGCACCTCGCGAATTGCCGATCCCCCGAATGGCCGGTTTCCCGCTCTGACCCCGCGAGCTCAGAAGACGGCGGCGAGCGATCGTGAGTTTCGCCTCGCCCTGGTGCAATCGACCGATACGTGCAAAAAGGCGTTGGCAGGCTGCGCAGGCTGGAAATATGATCCGGCGACATCACCGCGACGCGCGGAAAATCCTCCTCGCTACAATACCGGACGTATGAATCGCAACGATGGTCCGGAGGACAGTTCGTTGGCAGAGCGCTGCCTAACCGGCGGGCCGCTTGTGTTTGGCGGCAACACCGGCAGTTTCCGCCGGATCGTGCAGACGCCGGGCGGCATCTCGATGTTCTACGACGTGGGTCAGGGACAAGGCTGGCAGCGCAATATCGTCATGGCCGGAAGTCCCCACTTACCGGCCAGCATCCGTCAGTGGTTCGGCGACTCGCGCGGCCACTGGGAGGGCGACACGCTGGTGATCGACGTGACCAACTTCAGTTCGAAAACCGATATCTTTGGATCGCGCGA
>JASHYD010000048.1 GCA_030043175.1 Xanthobacteraceae bacterium
AGCGCGTATCTACCAGGATCACGCGGCGCAGTGGATCGTACTGCCACCACCCGAGGACGGCTGCATTGAGGGCAAGCTGCAGACGATCTTTGCTCGCCTGCAAGACCTGCTGGTCCCGCCTGTGCTCGACTGCAAAACGCATTCCGGCAACGACGGCCACAGTGAAGAGCATCGCCATCGTATAGAGGAGGAGGGCCAGCACATCACCCGGCTTCTCAACGTAGAAAGAGAAGGTGGGTGGAAGCACGAAAAACGCGACAGCAGCAACACTGAGCGCCACAGAAAAAAGGCCAGCACCCAACCCACTGATCAGCGTTGTGATTATGACCGCCGGAAGAAACGTGGCGAACTGAAGGCCCTCAACATATGGATGGATGGCCAGCCGCAGCGCCATGGCAACTCCGACGGTCACGAAAGCGAGGGCGTAGGCTCCGATGGTTCCCGGCCGCAGCACGGGAACGTCGATGGTAATTGACGCCAGCCTGTTCGTGATCTCGCGCACACGCATAGTGGTATCGCGCCTTCTGGAGAGACGAATGTTAAGTGAAAGCGCGGGAGTTCCATTAGGTTGCATTGCGCAGTGTTTCGGCGCTCAGAAGGCTCGCGGCGCCCGCTATACCAGCCCTCGGAGTGAACCCGGGACCTCGGAAACATCCGCATAGGCTCCCCACCAAGCTGATCGCGGACAGCTTCGAGTGCATCAAGTCCCACGAGGACCTTGCCCGATCGCTAACGTCAAGGGCCAGCCGGTGAAAGTCAATCCCCAAGGCGGCGTGCTCCGTGTTTGAGCGTGGCGAAGCTGCGCTTCAGCGGAACGCGAACTACGCGGAGTAACCTCAGAGGGACCTCGTCCCGAATCGCGTTCCGACCTTCAGGCTGCATAGAGCCCCAAGGGGACATCTCTCTGGTGGGGTGAACTAACCGCAAGCGTCTTCTGGCTGTCGGCTTCAGGCGCTGCGTTGGCTGATGCTGAGTTACTGCCCAGCCCCGACTTGATTGATAGGTCGGGGTGAGAGAATTCCACTTGGCGAAGTTGAAGAAGTAGTGAGTCATCGCCTGGCCCTCCCACCACCCCGGATAGTAGTAGTAAGGCGCGACTTTGTTCAGACCGAGCTTTTCGTCGTCATAAGGACCGACCATTTCAGCGGCGTCGATTGTCCCCTTCTCCAGCGCCGCGTACGTGTCGCCCGCGGCGATCTGCTGCGTCACAACACCGAGCCGGGCAATTACTGTCCCGGCAATTCCGGCAATGCGGAACTTCAGACCTCGGAGGTCAGAGACCTCCTTGATCTCCTTCCGAAACCAGCCACCCATTTGGGCACCAGTGTTGCCAGCGGGAACCGCATAGACGTCGAACCTCTTATAAAACTCATTCATCAGTTCGGCCCCGCCACCAAAGAACCACCATGCGCTTTGCATGCGCGCATTGAGGCCGAATGGCACCGCCGTGGCCAGCGCAAAAGTTGGATCTTTGCCCACGAAATAATAAGACGACGTGTGACACAATTCGACGGCGCCGCTCTGCGCCGCGTCGAGCGCAGATAATCCCGGCACGATTTCTCCGGCTGCGAAGACCTGAATTTGAAACTTATTGTCGGTCGCTTCGGCCACGGCCTTGGCAAAGACCTCGCTGCCGCCGTAGACCACTTCGAGCGACTTGGGATAGCTTGATGTCAGCCGCCATTTAAGCAGTGGCATCGATTGCGCGATTGCAGGCCTAGCGACGGCGGCTGTCGCAAGACCAACACCAGCCGCTTGCAGAAATTGACGACGTTTCATGATCGGCTCCCTCGCGGGGTAGCGGCACTGTGGAGCGCCAACGGGTCCCGCAAAAAATGATTTGTTTTCGGAATGCTCGCCCGCCGTGGGCACCAGCGCCGCCATTAAATTGCAGAACATCGGCACGTCCCGCTTGCGGCTCGCCATTAAACCTTAGACCAAATGCCCTCGCTCCGGAAGGCCGCTTAGGTCCGCACCTAGGATCGGCGCAAGCCACCGGGCTCATTGCGTCCAGCGGGACCTGCCGGCGCAACAGACACCGGCGCTGCATTAGAGCCCAGCGAGACAGTTGTCCCCTATCGATCCGTGGGACGCGAAGCGTTCCGCTCCGCTGCTGAAGGCTCAGCCTTCGGCTTCGCGTCGCGCGAAATGAGCCTCATGTTGGCCATCCCACATTCCAAGCGTTCCAGAACTGGACTTGAAAGGGCCGAGTAAAGGTCGGTCAGGACCCGAGCCGAGCGAAGGGAGGGCGAGGGGGACTGAACGTTGCTGCGTGCTCCTCCCACGATGCAACGGGTCCCCTTGTCTCCGCGGGGGTCAGAAATTTGTCGCGTGCGTCTGACAGGCCGGGGGACGCGCTGTTGGCCGAGGCCGCGGGTCCCATATAAGCGGGTCCCCTTTGCTCCGTAATGCAGTCAAATGCGCCCCTTGCTGCGAGCGAGACCGTGGGGTCGATTTTGCCGGGGCCTTCTGGGACTCCGAAGGGGCGGCGTGCTGGGAACGGGCAAATATTGTTCGCGGAGGGCTTTGCGAGCCGCAGTGTCATTCACTGCCTTCGCCAGCTGTTTGCCCGCTTATGAATGGCGGCACTGGGTATCTTTAGATCGTCTCCCACCCGCTCGCTTTGGGCTATGTCAGTAAGAGGTGTCAGCTCGCGTCAGTCGATCAGCATTCTTGCCGGTGCGGTGCCTGTAGCAACCGACCGGGGCCGCGATATTCCTCCGGGTGATCGGCTCCCAACTCCACTCCTTGCGCCTCTGCACGCAGCCGCACATAGCCACGCATGACCGGTTCCTTGAACTGGTACCACCCCTGCCGACTGCCCTCTAAGATTGCGCCGTGCGTATCGCGCTTCAGCGCGTTGATACGCTGATTAAATTTATCGCGAGACAGGGATTTCAGGTTGGCCTCTTGAGCGAGCGCCCTGTAAAGATCGAAGATATCGGTGCTTCGGCGTTTAAGTTCGTGGTGGTCCGCAACTGCCCACAGCACGCCTTCGTATTCATCGCTGTCGCTATACTTCAACGTTGCGGCCTCATATGTCATCCTGAGCTTCGGTTCAATCTCTTGAACGGCAGCACGAATGGCCTTCATGTAATGGGCTGCCCTCGACACCTCTCTAACCTCTGGGTCATCGAAAACCTGCCACAACAGCTTCTCAGTTATGAGATGCACATAGTGCGGAAAGCCATCGCTCACGCTCGCAATGCGGAACATACTTGATAGTTCGATCACTACGCCAGCTTCCTTGGCCGCCCTTTCGATGATCTCAAGCCGCGGATGATACGCAAGCCGCTCCAGTTCAATGGACGCCAAGTATCGGTAACATGAATGGTGCGCATCTAACAGCTGATCAAGCGATGAGCCCACGCCGCAAAAGATGATCTTGAGCGGTATCGATTGATCCCCTGCTTGTTTGATGAAATCCGCAAACAACATTCGCTGGCCGTGGTCCTGAATACGTTCAAACTCATCAATCACGACCACAGGGCTGTTTGAATGTTTTTCGACTGCATGGAGAACCAACGCCACCGCCTCATTGACGGACTTGGGCTCAACAACCTGCCCCTGCTCCACTGCGCGTTGCTTCTCAGCACCGAAAAGGGAAGCCCAGCCGATTGACCCCTTATGCTGGACCGTTTGGCGTGTGATAGTTGGATCGTTGCCAATCAGCCTTGCCGCTAGTTCCTGGGCTAACCGTGGGAACGTCGATGATGCGTCACAGCCCAGGAAGATAGGTGACTTAGATGCTTCTTGATGTTCGACGGCGGCTGTCTGTGCGAGCGATGTCTTGCCGACCCCGCGGTCCCCGTAGATGAAAATGTGACGCCCAGGCTGAATGAGCGACCGCCGGATGTCTTCAAGCTTCTTCTCCCGGCCTCGTAAGTGCTCAACGCTCCTGATCGGAGTTGTTGGGGAGAGTG
>JASHYD010000538.1 GCA_030043175.1 Xanthobacteraceae bacterium
CACCGTGCGGGTCTCGCTGACGCCGGAGCCCGGCGGCGACCGTACCCTCGAGGTTAAGGTGGCCCAGGAGCTCCTCCAGACCATGGGGTTCCGGGTGTTCGTGCCGCTCGTCGCTGCCTGCCCGGGCTGCGGGCGCACCACCTCCACGACGTTCCAGGAACTCGCCCGGGAAATCCAGGATTTCATCCACATCTCAATGCCGCAATGGAAGACGCGCTATCCGGGCGTGGAATCCCTCAACGTCGCGGTGATGGGTTGCATCGTCAACGGACCCGGCGAGTCCAAGCATGCCGATATTGGTATCTCGCTGCCCGGCACCGGCGAGCAGCCCGCTGCGCCGGTGTTCATCGACGGCAAGAAGGCGATGACGTTGCGCGGCCCGACGGTCGCGGCCGAATTCAAGAGCATTGTGATCGATTATATCGAGCGCCGCTACGGCATGGGGAGCGGCAGAAGCGCGGCGGAATGAACTACCCTCCACGCCGCCAACCGCCGCCCAACGCGCGCACGCAAGCGCGCGCGAATTGTTTCCTCCCCTCCTCCGGTTGCGCGAAAGGCTTAGAGTCCTGTCCTGCCGGGAGGCGGGCGTGGTCAATGGCAATCACCGGTTGACAAGTGCGGCCGCCGGGACGACACTTACCGTATTGGGAGATGAAACCACCGATGCAGGTGGGTGTCCGCAGTTGCCGCTCCGCTGATTTCCGGACCTGTAGATAGCGGTTTTTCGCTTGCGGGGTTGTGCATCGGAAACGGTTGCCAACGATGAGGGCATCTCCGGGCGCGTGGACGGGTTAGCGTTTGACTTGGTCTTCGCTGCGAACGCACCGCATAAATGACGCCGCGCGCCGAGGTATCTGCTCGCCCTGGGGAGAGGAGGGCAGAGAATTCGCTGCAATTGCATGAGAGCGCGCGAATCATGACTCGCACGAGACGAAGAGCCTTCAGGAGGACCAACAATCGGCCAACCATCCGACCGACCGCGCTGGTCGTGGATGCCGATGCGCAGCAGCGCGAGTGGATCGGAATCCTCCTCGCAGAGAGCGGTCTCGACGTCATCGCGACAGTGTCGTCGGAGGAGGCCGTCAATGTTCTGCGCGACAGTGCCCGCCAGATCGTGTTGATCGTCACGGCAATGAATCTGCCAAGCTTTATGGATGGGGCGCGTCTGGCAATTTATGCGCAGCAGTGGCCGTGGATCCGGGTGGTGGTCACGTCCCACGACGACGATGCCGCAGAAGGACTGCCACATCCTGCGGTGATCATGCACAAACCCTGGCTGCCTTTGAACATGCTGATCCAAGCCGAGAAGGCAGTGGCGACTGGACACAACGATCTGGTCAGCCGTCCACCGATGTGGTGATTGTGGCGCATATCGTCATCTCGACGACGCAATTAGAGCACGGTTTGGTCGTCCGCAAGCTCGTGGGCGGGTAGAGCAGGGCCCCTTTTTCCCTGAGAACCTTCTTTTGAAGCGCGGATAGCGGAAATTCCCTCGCTTGCGAGGCTTCCTGCAATCCCGCAAGAAATTCGAGAATGCGGCACGGCGCGCAAGAGCGTGCCTTTGCGTCTGTGACAGCTGGTAGGCGCAATCTTTCGAGACGGCGGATGTCACCCCAATCCGCATCGCTTCAAAAACGCCAGAGTGAGCTGCACACATGCCTCCGGCTTCTCGATCTGCAGCATGTGACCGGTACCGGGCACGAAGCTGTAATCGTAGCCGTTCTCGTTGCCCAGGGCCGAGTTGGCGCGACCGGTCGGCGATCCGCCGTGAAGGTCCGGGTCGGCGCCGATGAGCTTCACGGGTCCGGCAAACTCCTGCGCCCGCGGCCACAGGTTCATCGATAAGGCTTCCGCATAGACCCCGCCTTCGTTCGCAGGGTCGCAGCTCAGCGCATAACCGCCGTCCGGATCTTTCCGCAGCACCGAACGCGCCATCAGCTCATGCACGCCCGGCACCCAGGCCTGGCCGACACGCGACCTGGCGAAATCCGAGGCCAGCTCTTCGACTGTGGCGAAACGGGTGCGGCGGCTGCGTGTGAACGCGACGAGCCTCGCCTCGAAAGCTTCCATGGCAGGAAAGGCCGGATGGTCGGGCGGGGGCACGTTGGGGGGATCGAACAGGACGAGGGCATCGAAACGGAAGGCGATCTCGAGCGCGTGCTTCATCGCGGTACGGCCCGACATGGAATGGAAGATACCGGCCGTCCTTGTGTTGCCGAGTTTCCCGCTCACGTGCTGATAGACCCGCTCGAGGTCACGGCTGAGCTGCCGATAGGTGTGGTTGGCGGGCGTCGCTGGCTCGTTCTCGCCGTGATTGCGAAAATCAAAAATGATGAGATCGAACCGGTCCAGAAAATGCTGCCAATAGGGGAGATAGCCGTTGATGGCGTAGCCGTTGCCATGGCTGAGGAAAAGCCGAACCCCGTCCGGATTGCCGTGCCGGCGCACGCGAATGCGGGCGCCGTCATCCAGCGGGACATCGAAGGTCAGGTGCGGCGCGGGAATTTCGAGAGGCATCAAAAACCTCCGCTGGCGAGGGTCGCCGGAAGGCGAGGGTGAAAAGCGGTCCGGCCGAAGGCCGCAACCGGCGAGGCCGGCACGGCGAAACCGTACCTGCCGGCGACGGCGTCCTTCAAGGGCGCCGCGCCTGTGCTTTGATATGGGCGATGACCGCGGGCTTGCTGGCAAGAAACTCTTCGATCGGCCGAGCGTCTTTTTCGGTGTTACCGGGAATGCACGCCGCAATGAGGTTGCTTGCCTGAGCAGGCGTGTTGACGTCGCTGGCGACGGCAACCCCGGTGGTCTTGCTGCCGGGATCAATCTTGACCAGGAGGGGCCGAACCTCCCCCCGATCCGGTCGTTGAGGCGAATCGTGAACGGGTCATAGCGATGGACGACCGCACGGCCGCGCGTAAGCCGCAGGCGAGCCCTTTTCTGAGAG
>JASHYD010000539.1 GCA_030043175.1 Xanthobacteraceae bacterium
CCGACCCGGGGCTTGTGAGCACGCACTGGGCCACACGAGTCTGCAATTGCTTTTGCAATTCGGCGGTCGAGACCGCAAACATGAGCACGCGGATGCCTGGGCGATGGTCCGGGGTTTCGACCGCCGTCAACTCGCCATCGATGCCAGCCTCGCAACCGCAACCGATGACGGAAGTGGCAAAACCCGTCATGGTCAGCGCGGCCTGCTGCGCCCAGCGGAGGCTGTCGGCCGTGATGATGACCGCAGTTGCCCGCATGCCGAATGCTTCTGCAAACGTGTCGTCGATGCGCACACCATTGATCGTCAGTGGGCGCATGAAACCAACTCGAACGGCTCCGGTCTCCCGATCGCATGATCGGCAACCTTGATGATGTCGTCGGATATTCCGCAGCGCTCGTCGTAATAGGTCTTCATCCTGCGGTCGATCGCCCGATCGCGCTGCGGTTCGACGACGAGCGCGCGTCCAAAGAGGTGCGAGATCGGCTTTCCGTCGCGTACGACCAGATCCCCCCGCTTGAAGACCAGAGCTGCGGAGCGGAACATCCTGGCGCGGTCAGGCTCGTTTTCGTAGACCGCGACATCGGCAACCGCGCCGGCACCCAGATGTCCGCGGTCCCGCAAGCCAAGCAACCGGGCCGGCGCCGCACGGGTCATGGTGGCGATCTCGGCTAGCGTATATTCGCGACTTATGGAAGGCAGTGTCGTCACCGCCATCGCCTCGGCGGGCAGGCCGGCAATCCATTGCGCCCGCAGGTCGCGGCTCATCAGCAATGCAAGTATCTCCGGATAGACGGTGAAAGGCGCGCCGTTCGGATGGTCGGTGGTGAAGAACACTCTCCAGGGATCGTCGATCAGCAGGAACAGTTCCAACCCGACCGCCCACTGCACCGCATTGTAGAAATCGGCGGAACGGTAGTTATAAGGAACGATGCCGGCGCCGTTGGCATCGCCGTCGAGGATCGCCCATTTGTGCGGTCGGGCCTGGTCGCGTGCGTTGAACTGGCGCAAAACGTCAAGCGACACCGTCACCGTCTGGCCAAACATCACCTGCCCGACATCGATCGTTACGCTCTTGGCCGCGTTGACGGCTTCGGCAAGACGCGCGGCCGCGGACGAGAAGCCGCGTTGGCCCTGCGTGCCGTAACCGTAGAACTGGAGATGGGCGAGATGAAGCGGCAGTCCCTCGGCGGCCGCGATGGTCGCAAGCGCCGAATCCGCACTACCCGCGATGCCGAGATTGTTGCAGTGAACATGGAGCGGATGCGGCACACCAAGCTCGTTGACGGCGTGTTGCAGCGTCTTGACGATCGTGCGCGACGATACGCCGAACGACGGCACCACGTCGTCGAAGGAAAACACGCGCACATTCTCTTTGAATGCCGCAGCGCCCCCTGCGTTGATGACCTTGATGCCGAGCGAGCGGGTTGCGGCGAGCGTCCAGGCCACATAATCGCGCACAGCGGCGGCGCCTTGCTTGCGCTGTATCAGGCCGAGCAAGAAGTCGTCATTGCCGAGGACGGCGAGCGCAGCCTTGTCGATGATCGGAATATCGGCGAGCTCCAGATGCGCATGCAGCGCATAGTGCGGCGATACGGCGGGTTCAATCACCGTGGTGAAGCCCATGCTGGCATAGAGGCAGCCGATCTCGAAGGCGGGCCATCCGGCGCGCGACAAAGGCGTACGGCCGGGGCGGGCGGACGACCCGAGGCGCAACTCCGGCAGCATCAGGCGCGCGGTGTTGACGCTCCAGCCGGCGATGTGAGAGTGGATGTCGATTGCGCCCGCCATGACGATCTTGCCAGTCGCGTCGTAAGTTGCGTCCGCGCTGCCTCCGGGAGGCGCTTCGACGATGCGGCCGTCGCGCATCCAGATATCGCCGTTCTCATCGCGACCATTGGCAGGATCGATGATGCGGCCACCCCCGATGCGCGTCATCATGACGGCGGCCCGTCGGCGAGATGCGCTGTGATCGAGGCGATCGCGCCGGCAACCGAAACCGCCTCGCTTGGGTTCGTAGCGGCGACCGCAGCGAGGGTTCCCATCCTCGCGTGATGCTCAACGCCGTCATGGTCGCGGCCGGGGGTGCCGACTGCGATGTGAACATGGGGCCGCTTGGCAAATCGAGTGTCGGCGGGCGCGAGCGCAATGGTTGCCGGATTGCCGCTCCATTCCGGCGCCTTCGCGCGATAAGCGGAAATCCACACCACGCAATCGGCTTCGCCGCAATCGACCAGCCGGGCCGCCCGGTATCGCCACGGGTCGTGATCCGGGCAGGTGCGACCGAATCCGGTGCGCACCGGAAACCCTGTCATCCAGCCGCACACCTGCAGCACGCCGATTGCGTTGTCGTCGGGTGGAAGCGGCAGCCCGGAGAAGCGCGTTGCGGCATTGAGATCGGCAACGATGCCGCACAGCATTTCGATCGTGAGCGCGTCGAGTTCCGTTGCCGACCATGCGGCAACGCCGAACCGGGCTGCCTTGAGGGCGTCGGCCAGCCCAGCAAGCACCGGCGCGGGAACCGGCGACGGGCCGGCAGGGCGGCCGTTGATGCCGGCGCGCAGGGCCGCGAGCAACGCCGGTAACTCGCTGGTTTCGACGGCGATCGCTGTGATCTTGCCTGGAGCGGCAGAGTGACGTCCGGGGCGCAGCCAAAACAGGCGTCGTTCCGGCTCGCGCGTGTCGTTGCCAGCATGGCTGACCCCAAAGAAACGCCGCAGCAACTCGCTCGAGGAGTCGATGCCGCCGGCACCGACCAGCAGCAGGGTATCGGCTCGGATGCTCGCCTCGCTCTCGGTCGTGAGCATCAAGCCGGTCTCACGCAGGATATCGAGGTCGCGCAACAGCGCATCTGCATTCATATGGTCGATGGCCGCGCCGATGCGCTGCGCCAATGCGGTTGCGGCACGAGCGCCGGCGACATCGGCGCCGAGGCCGGCGATGAGAGGTTGGCGGCTCGCGAGGAGCAGTCGGGCCGCGGTGGCGGCTGCTGCGGGAAGCTCCGCCGGCTCGCCATCGATCCAGGCGTGGTGCATTGCGGTTCCTTAGAACAAGACCTGCTTCCTCTCGCTGTGGGGTAGGTCAACTGTCGTACTTGAGATAGGCAAAACGCTGATCACCGGCGGGCGTCCCTTCGAGCGCGCCGCCGGCCTTGGCGGGTTGCCATTGCACGACCTCCTCGATCTTTTTCGCCAATTCGAAATCCTTGTCAGTTATGCCCTTCGCCGCATGATTTTGCAGCCGGACTTCGACCCACGCGTAGGACGCGGTAATATCCGGATGGTGCCATGCGGCTTCCGCAAGGTGACCGACCGTGTTGATCACCATGAGAGTGCCCTTCCAGCTGTTGGTGCGATATCGGCGGCGAATCCAGCCGTTTTCGAGGTACCAATGCGGCAATTCGGCCTTGAGGCGCGCGTCGATCTCGGCATCCGCGTAGGTCCGTTCTTTGCTGCTTTCCGTCATGGGATCACCTTCCAGAAGCCTTTGCGGGTTGACAATTGCCAACCCGCCCGAGTGTGGCACATTGTAAGCGCGTCTTTGTTTTCGAAAAGCCCACTGAAAGTACAGCAGGAAGACAGGCAGTGAATCATTTGCGGAGCGCGGCCAAGGCGATGCCGGAGACCATAACGGTGACCATTCCGGCGCGACTGCATCTTGGCTTTCTCGACCTCAATGGCGGTCTCGGTCGCCGTTTTGGCGGCGCTGGCCTTGCCATCACCGGGCTGCGCACGAAGCTTTCCTTCCACCGGGCCGCGAAAAACCACGTAACAGGGCCGGAACGCCGGCGGGTGATGCGTCACGTGGACAAGATGGTGGAGCGCCTCGCGCTCAGAGACGGCCATGCGGTGGATGTGTTGGAGGTTGTTCCGCCCCACGCCGGGCTCGGTTCGGGCACGCAACTCGCGCTGGCGGTGGCGGCCGGCATTCGCTCCCTGCACGGCCTGCCTCTCGAGGTCGAAGCGGATGCGATCCAGCTCGGTCGCGGCGGGCGCTCGGGCGTCGGCATCGGACTGTTTCATCGCGGCGGACTCGTCCTCGACGGCGGCTGTGCGAAGGGGAAAGCCCCGGCACCGGTCGTGAGCCATATCCGCTTTCCGGATCCCTGGAGAGTCATTGTGGTGCTTGATCCGGCTTGTCGCGGCATCCATGGCGCCGATGAGGTCGCCGCGTTCGCCAACCTGCCGCCCTTTCCGGAAGGCGATGCTGCCCGCCTCTGCCGGCTCGCCGTCATGAAGATGCTGCCCGCTGTCGCCGAGGAAGATATCGCAAGCTTCGGCGCAGCGGTCACGGAAATTCAGTCATGTCTCGGAAGCTATTTTGCCACCGCGCAGGGCGGATCGCCGTTGATCAGCGCCGATGTCGCCGCCGTGCTGGCGGCGCTTGAGCGCGACGGCGCGTGCGGAATCGGGCAGAGTTCATGGGGACCGACAGGATTTGCGTTTTCCGCCGGGCCGGCGCAGGCTGACCGCCTGGCTGATATTGCGCGGTCTCATCCACGCGGACGGGGCCTGGACATCCGCGTGTGCGCGGGCTTCAATCAAGCGGCCGAAATCGCGGTTAATCCAGCGGGCGCGAACCTGGAATAGCGGCAAGGAGCGGATCTTTGGCCGACAAGAATATTCTCCACATGGTCACCCCCTTAAAGCATATGAGTCCGTTCGACGTGAACATGGCGCTCGATGCCGGCTACGATGCGGTTGTTACCTACACTGGCGTAACGCTCGATGAGGTGACCGGTCTCGTCCAGGATGCGATGTTTTCTCGTCCGCCAAAAATCGGCGCGCGGACCGCAATGTTCTTCGGCGGCAAGAACGCCGGCCTTGCCCTCGACATGCTGGCGAAGGCCCACGCGGCACTGGTGCCGCCGTTTGCCATCTCGCTGTTTGCCGATCCGGGCGGATCATTCACGACTGCGGCCGCAATGGTGGCCTGCCTGGAGAAGACACTGCAGAGCCGCAAAAGGCCCGGCCTGAGCAACGCAAGAGTTGCCGTATTCGGCGGGACCGGCGTTCTGGGATTTGCGGTCGCGGCGATCGCCGCGCTCGAAGGGGCCGATGTCACCCTCGTCGGCTATGACGGCATCAGGCGCGTGAATGAAAGCGCCGCCGAAATCAAGGCGCGTTTCGGGGTCGAGGTGCGAGCGGCCGACGGAAGCGACGAAGCTCGCAAGGCTGCTATTCTGACCGCCGCCGACGTCGCCGCCTGCTGCGGGCGGGCCGGCGTGCGCATCCTTACCCGCGCGCAACTTGAGGCCGCGAGCCGCCTACTGGTGGCCGCCGATGCCAACGCCGTGCCGCCATCCGGAATCGAAGGCCTCGACGCGATGGCGAACGGCGTCACGCTGACGACGCACGGAGCCCTGGGGATCGGCCCGTTGGTGATCGGCAACATCAAATACAAGACCGAGTCCGGCCTGTTCGGACGCATGGTTTGCTCGACCAAGCCCGCGCAACTCGATATCCGCGAGGCATTCATCCTCGCGCGCGAACTCAATGGCTAACGAAGCAGTACTGATTGCTGCGATTTCCGGACGCGCGCTCGCCTGCTCGGCGCGCCGCGGCGGATATTTGCCGCTGGTTGCAGATTTTTTCGGCGACCAGGACACCGTCGAGGTGGCGCAGGCCCACGTGTCGCTTGGATCGGGGTTCGCCCAAGGTTTCTGCGAGCACGACCTGGCGATCGCATTGGAGCGGCTCGCCGGGCAACATGTTCCCGTCGGAATTGTCTGCGGTACCGGGTTTGAGGACCGGCCGCACGTGCTGGCGCAGTTGGAGCGACGCTGGCGCCTGTTCGGCAACAGCGCCGATACCGTTGCGCGGGTCAAAGATCCGCAGATGTTTGCCGCGCTGTGCCGCGACTGCGATATCGCCCATCCGCGAATCTCGCTGTCGGTGCCGGCGGCGTGCGATGGCTGGGTGGCCAAACGGCGCGGCGGCGCCGGAGGAGCTCATGTCACAGCCGCATGGACGAAAGAGGTCGGTGACGACGTTTATTATCAGTCCGTCGTGCCGGGTATGCCGGTTTCGGCCCTGCTATTGGCGAACGGCGGCTCGGCGATCGTGCTCGGCTTGAGCGAGCAATGGGCATGCCCGACGGCCCGCCAACCGTTTCGCTACGGCGGCGCGCTGCGGCCCGCAAACATTGCGCCGGGTGTGGTTGCACGCCTCGCGGAATCGGCGTGTTGCCTTGCAACGGCGCTATCGCTCAAGGGGCTGAACAGCGTGGACTTCATGGTGGACGGCGATAATTTCTCGCTCTTGGAGGTCAATCCGCGGCCGGGGGCGACGCTCGACATTTTTGAGATCGATGGCGGCGCTCTGTTCGCCCTTCATGTCGCGGCATGCCAGGGCGACCTCATCGGCGAAGCGCCGCGATTCGATGGGGCAAAGGCCTGCGCCGTCGTTTATGCCGAACGTGATGTCGTTGCGCCAGCGCAGTTCGAATGGCCGAATTGGTGCGCGGACCGTCCGAGCGCCGGCACTGCCATCAAGGCAGGCGAGCCTCTGTGCACAGTTCACGCCGACGCCGCGACCGCAGCCGGGGCTCGAACGCTCGTCAATCGCCGGTTGGTGCAGGTTCATCAGGTGGAGCACGATTGGACACGCACTCGGTTCGCGCGAGCAGGCCATGAGCATTGCGCTTAGCGTTAACAGGCGTGCAGCGGACCTCGTCGGCGCCCTCGTGGCCGACGCAGCCTCGCTCAAGCTCGGCGTCGCGCGGGGCCCGCTGGGCGAACAGTTAATCGACGCCGGCAGCCACTTTGCCGGCAGCATCGCGGCGGGACTGCGCATCGCCGAAATCTGCATGGGTGGACTGGGCCAAGTTGCCCTCACGCCGGCGGCAGCGATACCGAATTGGCCGTGGGCGGTTGCGACGCGCTCGTCCCATCCCGTGATTGCCTGCCTCGCGAGCCAATACGCCGGCTGGAACCTTTCGCACAAAGCAGACGGCGGTTCATTTTTCGCGCTGGGCTCCGGGCCGGCGCGCGCCCTTGCCCGGCGCGAGCCGCTGTTTGAGAAGCTGGGTTATTGCGATCATGCCGAAAGCGGCACGCTGGTGCTGGAGTCTGCCCGAGCACCGCCGCCTCCGGTGGTCGAGAAGATTGCCCGGGACTGCGCGATTTCCCCGCAGCAACTGACGATCATCTTTGCGCCGACTCAAAGCATTGCCGGTTGTACGCAAATTGTGGCGCGGGCGCTGGAAGTGGCGCTCCACAAGGCGCTTGAACTCGGCTTCCCGCTCGATCGCATTGTCGACGGCATGGCGGCCGCTCCGCTGTGTCCCCCGCACCCCGATTTGGTGACGGCGATGGGGCGTACCAATGACGCCATCATCTATGGCGGGCAGGT
>JASHYD010000540.1 GCA_030043175.1 Xanthobacteraceae bacterium
TACGCCTTTGTCCGCATGCGAGCCAATCACCACGATCCGTTTTAGCCCTTTGGCCAGCGGCAGGGTTCGGTTCCGGTTGCGTAACAGCACCAGGCCGCGCTCGGCGACAGTCTGGGCTGTCTCGGCGTGTAAGGTGTAATCGATGAAACCGCCTGGCTTCGGTGGGTCGTCAACAATTCCGCTGTCGAACATGGCGCGCAGGATTCGACGCACCATGTCATTGAGCCGTTCTAAGGGTACACTTGCCTTTTCTATCGCTTCCTTAAGCGCCGAACCGAAATAGACTTTGTCATCCATCTCCTCGCCAGACTCCTGATCAAGTCCAGCAAGCGCGGCCTTCTCGGTCGAGTGAACTGCGCCCCAATCCGACATCACAAAGCCTGAGTAGGCCCAATCGCGTTTAAGCACCTGGTTAAGCAGAAAGTCGCTTTCGCTACTGTAGGTTCCGTTTACGCGGTTATAGGCGCACATGACCGCGTGTGGACGACCGACTTCAATGCCAATCTGGAATGCCAAAAGATCGCTTTCCCGCGCCGCGACAGGCTCAATGTTAGCGCTAAGCACCAAACGGTCTGTTTCTTGTGCGTTTAGCGCATAATGCTTAATCGTCGAGATGATATGATTGCTCTGGATCCCGCGAATCGTTGAGCCGACGATGATGCCGGTCAGCAGCGGATCCTCCCCCGCGTACTCAAAATTGCGTCCATTGCGCGGATCACGGGTTATGTTGGCGCCCCCGGCAAGCAAAACGTTGAAACCTTTCGCCCGCGCCTCGGCGCCCATCCTGGTTCCAGAGAGTTCGGCAAGTTCGGCATCGAACGTGGCGGCGATTGCAAGCCCTGAAGGGAAGGGCGTCGCTTCGTCACCGGGTCGTACGTTATGCGGATTTGCCACGCCTAAACCCGCATCACTTTCTTGCAGCGCTGGAATACCAAGTCGAGGGATGCCCTCGACATAGCCGGCCGATCCAATTGCGGCGTCTGGCTTCGGCTTTCCGTCAAAGGAGAAGCCGACGCGACCGTGCACGAGTGTGATCTTCTCATCCAGCGTCATAGCCTCCAGCGTCAACGCGGCACGAACTTCCGCTGGTAAAGTGCGATCAAGCCACGGCCTCTGCGGGTCGAGCCGGTGATGTTGTGCGCCGGCGGGTGATTCCGTCATGAGAATAACGCCCAAGATAAGGGTTGCCCCGGTTGCCATTAGATATTTTGGGTCGACCTTCTTCATAAACTTGTTCCGAGGACTCTGGTCATTGTTTTCGCCCCTCGGGGGCGGACGTACGGCAAATTCACGATATAGATGCTGCCATCTGAGCTGAGAGCGTCTAACAGTGCGTGGGCGATCGCTCCACCGTCCATAACCCCAGTCCTCGCGCTGATAGGCGGGATGGCGCGATGCTTGGCCCGCGCTCTGAGTGAAGCCCATCCCGGTTTCTCGCCGGCGAAGGGTTATGGATGACTGCTCTCGCAAATGGTGAAGCTACGCGCAAGACCCAGTTCAGGCAACCTCTCGCAGGCCCGGCAATATGGGAACGCCAGTCCCGCAGGCCGCCGCTGGACCCGGTCGGGCCTTCCTGCGAAGCTGCGGCATCTCCCCATGATCTCGGTGGCACTGCGTCCCACCGGCCCGCTATGGCCTATCGAAGCACCTGCTGCCTTGATATTGGCCATCGCTTCGCCGGCCGTCGGCTGCAAGTAGTTGCCAGATCCGGTTTCGATCAGGGCGCAGACGTCCGGCCGAATATATCGGAAACGCATTGACGGCGGTGCGGCGGGCAGGCCGGAACGAGATTCGGCGAGGATCTGCCGCGCTCCCTCCCCGTGTAATAACACTGTGCGAGAACTGCCGACTGCCGGACGATGCGTTCTGCCGGCACGCGGGGTGTGGTCCACTCTTCTCAGCAGAGAGGGCCGCGTCATCAAAAAAGGCACCCGCATCGTGCTGCGCGCCGCCTGAATGGTGGCTGGCCGCTAAAGCCCTGGGGCCTGGGGGCCCCGCACGGGTGAGCCCGCACAGGATTCGAACCCCCACGAGCTCGCATTCATGCCATCTGTCGTTCCCGCTCGATGCCACTCCTTAGCAGGTCGACAATTTCGTGATTGAACGCCGGGATGTCGTCGGGTTTGCGACTAGAAATGAGGTTTCGGTCGACGACCACTTCCCGATCGACCCATTCCGCGCCGGCATTCTGCAAATCGCTCTTGAGTGAAGGCCAAGACGTGATTCGTCGGCCCCGCAATCGGCCCGTCTCGATCAACGTCCACGGGCCATGACAGATCGCAGCAATAGGTTTCTCGTCTTCAAAGAAGGCTCTGACAAAATCCACCGCAGCAGGTTGAATCCGTAACGCATCCGGATTGATGACTCCACCCGGCAACAGCAAGGCGGCGAAATCCTCTGATCTTGCCCTGTGGAGAGGCACATCCACAGCGATCTCATCACCCCAATCAGTGAAGTTCCAGCCCCGCACGCGCTCGATCTTGGGCGAAACAACAACGGTCTTATAATTAGCGCCCTCGAGGGCCTTCCGGGGCTCTATGAGTTCGACCTGCTCAAAGCCATCCGTAACGAGAATAGCGATCTTTCGTCCTTTGAGGTCCCGGTCGGCCATTTTGCATTCTCCTTTTTGGAGGCAGCAGTTCTCCCTGCCACGAATCAAGTGAGATCATCAGTGAAACGTTCCGGCTGCTGCACTGGCTTACTTGCGGTCGACGCGAACATGACATTGATTAGTCAGGCCACAGCAGCCCAACAGCGCGCACCGGCAAGAACGCTTGGCGTCTTCGGTCAGGATCAAGTCCGCCCGAAAGCTCTGACAGTCCACAGCTTGTCACCGCCGGAACAATAGGTCTCCGGCGATGCCCAAATAAAATTCACGCTCGATTACGCTCGTCGGCGTCCGCAGCCTTGACTGCTTTCTTGAACCGGGCCCAGATGACGATCCTCCGAAATCTATCAGCGGATTGGACAGTCACCATGTGTGTCGACCGCGCGCGGGAACGCTGACAATACGGTTTTCGATTTGGGACACTCCTGCAATCCGATGTGCGAGTTTCTCCACCCTCCTGCGCAATGCCCCGCTCGAGGAAGCGCCCGCTAGTGTGATTCGGCCATTGGCGGCGGAAACCGTAACGCCGGTCGGTGCAACACCGATGCCGATCTCTTCGGTCAGCGCTGAGTTGATCTTGGCCTCCAGCAGTTTATCGGCAAGCGCCTTACGGGTTGTCGTCCGATCGCCAAAGCGTGGATGTTCAACCAGCTGGCACACCGCGTTGACACACGCGTCGACCGGAAGGCGATCGGTGTTGAGCACGATGTGATAAAGCAGTGGGTCCTCCTGCTCGACATCAAACGACGCCCGCAAAGCGCGCGCGTGGGCGGCGTCAAAGCGCTCGAGCCCCTGACGCACCGCCTCAGCATCCTGGGTTCGAAGTCGCTCCATCATGATGCGGGTGCGGAAATTCATCGACGCGCACACTCGCACGCTGATCACGTGCGGCATATCGCGCAATAGTGTGGCCGCGCCCCAACCGCGAATGAGAACGTTGCCGTGTTGGGCTATGGCCAGGATTTCCTCAGTCGTGTATCTGGAAAGCTTGCGCCTATTGATCGCCCACCGCTCGAACAAGGACGCTGAGCCCTCTACATAGCGCAGCACCGCGTCCTCCTCCACTCCGAGACGCTCGGCAACATTGCTGGCGACAATCTCTGAATAAACCGTCTCCAATCCCAATCGGTCGGCTATCCCGTTTGCTACCTCGGTTCCGAGGCAACCCAGTTGCCGAGTCATTGCGATGACGGTCATCTGATTCCCCGCTCGGTTGATATTCGCATTTATACATCTACAGATTGCATAAATTTACGATAAACACTATATCATGAGTAATTGGGCTGAGTAGAGCCGTGGGTGCCTTTCGAACCGATGCTATGGGGCAGGAGCGGCGAAAGAGCAAACCGCGGCGGCAAATCTGAACCGCAACGTAGCGCCGGGGAGATCCGAAATGCGCCGCCTCGGCCGCGGATTTCTCCGGTCTTTTTTCACGTGGCGCAATGCCCACAATGCCGGCAAACAATCCGCGCTATCGCGACTTGCGGCTCGCGGTAACGAGAAGAGCGCCTGGAATCGGGAGTGGCTACGGAAATACTTCGAGCACCGCCAGCGAACCAGTTTCCGTCCAGGCGGCCCCAAGGGTGGCCCACACCAACAGGCAGTCGGTGCCTTGCTGATCGGTTTCTGGCAAACATCCTGCCAGCACGCGGATGCGACAGACCTTGTGCAATAACAGTCCCGACATCCTGTCACCGGCGCTCACCGCAGCGATGGCGACACTTCGTCGCGTAGACTCCCCTCCCAATGATTTTGACGCAGCGGGCCGCCGACCTGCTCGCGACGGTCCGCTCGAGCCGCTCTGCCCACATTGCGGCCGGTTATATCGCGGTGGCATCGAGCTCGTGATGGAGCTCGCTTGGCTTGTGCACAATCGCGGCCTGACCACGATGATCGATCGAGCGTCCGCGTTGAGCAGCACAGCAGGTATCGCAGTCGAATAATGCCCACATTGCAGAATCTAGTCTTAGTCCAATCTGGAGCGTTCCGGCACCCGAGAAAGATGCCGCCACGAGGGGGCTCGGCATCAGCCGAAACCCGTTGATGGCGGCCCCCAAAAGGCCGCCGGGAGTGCGGGCCTCGAGCGTCCATCTCGCCGCTATCCGAGAATCCTAAAGGGAAGGTATCATGATACCTGGAGCTTTCGCCTACCACCGCCCTATGTCGGTTGCTCAGGCAACGCGAGGATCTGGCAGACAAGCGTGAGCGGGCGCACGGCAAGCGCAAGCACTTCAACCATATCTTCAACTGGCAGGCAGGCGACAAGACCGCGACTGACGCCGCCTTCGCGAAAGCGGATGTCACAATCAATCAGCTGATCGTCTATCCGCGCGTGCACCCTTGCCCGCTCGAAACCTGCCAATGTGTCGCGTCCTTCGACAAGATCAAGGGTGAACTCGCGCTCTGGGGCACGTTTCAGGCCCCGCACGTCATTCGCACCGCGGGTTCGCTCATCTCGAAAATCCCGGAGCACAAGATCCACGTAATTTCACCTGATATCGGCGGTGGCTTTGGCAACAAAGTTGGCGCGTACTCGGGTTACATCTGCGCAATTGTCGCTTCGATCGTCACTGGCCGCCCGGTGAAGTGGGTTGAGGATCGCATCGAGAACCTCTCGACGACGGCGTTTGCGCGAGACTTTCACATGCAGACCGAAATCGCGGCGACCAAGGACGGCAGGGTGACGGCGCTGCGCTGCTACACCATTGCTGATCACGGCGCGTTCGACGCGTGCGCCAATGCGACCAAGTGGCCGGCCGGTCTCTTCAGCATCATCACCGGATCATATGACTTCCCGGCGGCCCACGTCTCGGTCGACGGGGTCTACACCAACAAAGCGCCGGGCGGTGTGGCGTATCGCTGTTCGTTCCGCGTAACGGAGGCCGCCTATTGCGTCGAGCGCGACATGGAACGCCCCCCGTGCTCCTGGTCGACGAAGTCGATCGAGCGGACGAGGAGTTCGAGGCATTCCTGCTGGAGCTGCTTTCGGACTTTCAAGTCAGCATTCCTGAGCTTGGCACAATCAAGGCAACCTCGATCCCGCGCGTCGTGCTCACATCCAACGGCACCCGCGAGCTCTCTGACGCGCTGCGCCGGCGCTGTCTCTATCATTATGTGGATTTTTCCCGACGTCGACCGCAAGGCAAATATCATCGTAGCGCGGATACCGGGCATCGCTGCCGCGCTCGCCCTGCAGATCGCCGGGATGGTAGCGGCGGTGCGCAAGGAGGATCTGCGCAAGGTACCCGGTGTCGCGGAAACACTGGACTGGGTAGCGACGCTGGTCGGGCTTGAAATCCATGACCTGCGGCAGGAGCCGGAGGCAGTCTACGAAACCATAATTTGCTTGCTCAAGACGCATGAGGATCGCGCGCGGTTCACTCGTGAGGTAAGTGAGCGTCTCCTCGGGAAGGTGGCGTGAACGCTAATGTCGAAGAGCGTCGCCACGACAGGTCAACTTGAGGAGAGCGTCGCCGATCGGATGCGTCACCGGCTCGCCGGCTTCGCTCGCACGCTCCGTGACAATGGCTTCAAGGTCGGTCTTGCGGAAACGCGGGACGCGCTCGTGGTTTTCGCCGATCCGGCGGCGGCCCGCCCAACCTTCCTCAAGTCGGCGTTGCGGTCACTGTTTTGCACGACCCATTCGGATTGGCAGCGGTTTGACGACGTTTTCGATGCGTACTGGCTGAGCCATGGTCGACGTCAGACCCCGACCCTGTCAGGTACCATGTCGCAGCCACGCTCGCCGCTGCGAACTCTGCCGGACGGGCCGCCCAGCCAGTCGCGCCTGCCGGACCATGTCGAACGTACCAGTGAAGGTGACATTCGCAGTTCCGACGGACGCGCGCAACGCGAGGGGGCCTCGCGCTTTGAAAATCTCGCCAGCGTCGACATGCGTCGCATCGTCGACCCCGCACGGCGGCACACCGGTGGACCTCGCCTGGCGCCACCGCAAGATCAAGCCGCTGCGCCTGGTCGTACTGCTCGACGCATCAGGATCCATGAGTTTGTATACGGCCTTTTTCGTTGGCTTCCTTCATGGCGTGGTTGATGCCTTTCGTGAGGCGGAGGCCTTCGTGTTCCACACGCGGCTCGCGCATGTATCACCGTCGTTGCGCGATCGCGACGTGACCCGCGCGGTCGACCGCCTGTCCTTGATGGCGCAGGGTATCGGTGGCGGCACGCGCATCGGCGATAGCCTGGCTACCTTCAACCGGTGGCATGCGCGGCGGGTGATCAATTCGCGGACAGCGGTGATGATCGTCTCCGACGGCTATGATACTGGCGAACCAGAGCGGCTCGCCAATGAAATGCAGCGGCTCCGCCGACGCTGCCGCCGAATCATATGGCTCAATCCGTTGATCGGCTGGCGGGATTACAGCCCGCAGGCGCGCGGCATGAAGGCCGCATTGCCTTACATTGATCTCTTCGCCCCGGCCCACAACCTCGAGAGTCTCGCTGCATTGGAACCTTTTCTTGCCAGGATATGACTCGGCCGGACCGCTTCCACCCTCGCCTTCCGGCGACACTCGCCAGCGGAGGTTTTTGATGCGTGCTATGGCTGACATTGTCGAGACAATCTCGACCCGAAAAGCGACCGGAGAGCCGTTCGCGGTTGCGACGGTTGTACGAACGGTGGCAGCCACTGCGGCCAAGGCGGGTGCCAAGGCGGTAATCCTGCCAGATGGCACGATCTCGGAGGGATGGATCGGAGGGGGATGTGCCCGAGCGGCCGTTCTCAAGGCCGCAAAGGATGCCCTTGCCGACGGCCGGTCCCGGCTAGTCTCGGTGCAGCCGCCCGACGCGCTGGATGGGCAAGGTCTTGGGCCTGGGGAGGAGCGTGCCGGGATACGGTTCGCCAAGAACATGTGTCCGAGCCAGGGCACGATAGACATATTTGTCGAGCCGATGTTGCCGAAGCCGCAGGTGGTCATTTTTGGCGCGAGCCCGGTGGCGATCGCGGTGGCCGAGTTTGCAAAGCGCCTTGGGTTTGCAGTCACAGTTTGTGCGCCGGCCGCCGAGCAAGCTTCATTTGCCGATGTTGATCGCCGCATCGAAGGTTATGCGCTGCCCGTCGAAGCAGCCGCGGCGCGCTACGTTATTGTTTCGACACAAGGTCGGGACGACGAAGTCGCCCTGTTGGCGGCGCTTTCGATCGAAGCCGATTACGTTGCGTTTGTCGGCAGCCGCAGGAAAGCCGCGGCCCTGAAAACACTACTTTTGGCAAAGGGTACTAACGTCGAGCATCTGGAGAAGCTCAAGGCCCCGGCCGGTCTCGATGTCGGAGCGATTACACCGGATGAAATGGCTGTCTCAATTGTCGCGGAAATCGTTGCAATGCGGCGGGGCAAACACTCCCGTGACGCAGCGACAGCGTGAGAGGCGGTCTCGCTGACCTCTGCTCGACATTGTTGCGTGCCCGCCGACAATTCTGCGCGCGCTAGGGGCAGGGGGTTCAGCAACGCAACGGGCGCGACATTACGCGTCCAAATCTCCAGCGCATTTATGCATGGTTTCCCGGCCTTGATTCCAGCCCTTGACAATCGGCCGCCAATTCTCAATGTCGGTCTTTTGGAATGCCGCAAGTACAAGCACAAAAATCGACACGAAGCGAGATCATTTTCTTGTCTCCTTCGATCGACAAATTGCCGATGTCAGGCTGATCTCGCAGATTGGCTCGACGACGCCTGTTCCCGGTGGGGCTCAACCAAATTTCGAACAACACTGTTACGGGAGAGCACCTGTCAGTTGCCGATAGAGCCGCCGAATGACCGTTGGCCTTTGGGATTCATAGCCTCGCAGCTTTTCGTACTGCGGCCATTGGATCGTAGCAATAGCCTGCGCCTCCGTTCCGCCGCGTGTAATCGCTTGCTGAACGGCGTCACGAACATCCACCAGCATTTGTCGATAACGGAGAAACTCTTCGCGGCTTTGCTTCGGGTCCGCGGGAAGGGGACTATGTCCCGGAACGAAGATATCCGCATCGAGACCTGCGGCCGTCTCTACAGTCTTCAGCCAGTCAAGGCCGTAGCCATCGTTCATGAATAGAAATTGGCCGGCGGAAAAGACCTCACTCAGATATACGATCCGGTCCTGCGGCACAAAAATGATGCTGTCGCCTCGCGTGTGAGCACGGCCCAGATAGAGAACCTGGATTTCCTTGCCCCCGACGTAAAGGGTGATCCGATCCCGGAAAGTCTGGTTAGGAAGCCTCGCTTTCTGCTCCTCCGGTGGTGCTTTGTCCCTCTCCATTTGTCGAATGAGATCGGTTCGATAAAGCTCGTGTCCAATCTTTAATACGTCCGCGTAGGCAGCATTCCCCTTTGAATACGGGTTATGGTAGGGCGAAGACACCAAGAAACGAACTGGCTGTCGAGTCGTATTGGCAATCGCTTCTCGTTCGGCTCGCGCTACGGTCTCCGAATCCAGGGCATCGAATACAACCACTCCCTCACTGGTCGCGATAATCCCGCTGTTCAAATCGCCGGAACTGAACATGTAATGGCCGGGAATGATCTCGCGTATGCCGCTGATCTGGCCGCGCTGCGTCTCCTGGGAGTGCGCAGACGCGCAACACAGGAGCACGACAAAGAGTGCTATGGTTGATTTTATCACTGCCGTTCCTCCGGTTATTTGCAGGTCGACAGGACGTTCGCCTGCCGGCGCTGTGAGCGCTGCCGCTTAGCAAGACTCGTCTGTGTGGCGGCTCATCGAAAGACTAACATTGTCCTGTGGGTTGGGAATAGCCGCCGCGGGCTCGAGGATTCTGCCGCTCGCGGCCGAGCCTTTGAGCAAAGCTCGCGGGAGGGACGAGGATTGCTCCCCGCGTACGGATCGCCGCATGCGCTGCAAACTCGCTCCCTCGGGTTTTGCCAGCGACGCGATGACATGGCACCGGTGTCGCGTCTGATTGGCGCAAACAAGCGCCGCTTGGGGTTATCAGCGCCGATTTCAAAAGGACCGACGGTATGTCCGGTCTGCCTTCGATCACCCCCAAATTGGGCAGCCTGGCCGCAAGAATCTTTGGCAAAGGCCGGCGTACGGTTCGTTCCCACCCAACCCAGGCTGCGATAGGGTGTGCGCAATAGCGGCTTGAGGGCGTTACGGTGGCGGCTCACATGTCGCCGGGGATCGGTTTGCTCGGAGCGGATCCCCTACGCCGAACGTCCGATTTGCAGCTCGCCAAGGCATAAAATGTGGAACCATGTGAGGGCGACAAGATGATATTGAAACGCGTTGGGTTTACGGTGTTGCTGATCGCCTCGAGCTTTCTGCTTGGTGCTCAGCAGGACAGCCAATCGATGATCGGGGCGATTAAGGCTGAAGGAGTGCGCAGTACCGAAGCAACGGTCCTCTTTCATACTCTGACAGATACGATCGGCCCGCGGCTGACCGGATCGCCGGCGCACGTGCGGGCCGCGCGTTGGGCCGTGGAACGCCTGGCGGCCTGGGGCTGCACGATCCGCGACTTGAACCCTTTCAATTCGGGCGCGGATGGTCGCTCGAGAAGCTGACGGTGGAGATGACCGCGCCGCGGTTCATGCCGCTGATCGGATATGCCGAGGCATGGTCTCCATCGACATCCGGGGTCCTCATCGGCGCCCCCATCTACATCGGCGACAGCACTGCGGCCGATATCGATCGCCTCGGCCCTCGCCTGCGAGGCTCCATTGTACTCATGCATCGTCCGCAGACCGAATTTCTCCGCAACGACCGACAGCAACCATCCGAGGGAACCGGCCCGGTGCAAACGGGTAGCCCCCCACTTCCGGGGCCTTCCAGTTCAACTCCGACATTCGACATGCTGACCCGGCTCCGCGCCCTTGGGGCGGGAGTCGCGCTCAGTCCCGGCGCCATGGAACATGGGACGGTGCGTGCTCAAGGCTTCCGCAACACGGCACGCGACGCCGTTCCAATCGTCGTGCTAGCTGCAGAGCATTACAATATGCTGGTCCGAATGGTCCAGGCCGGCGCTTCACCACAGTTGCGCATCGAGGTTGGGACCTCGTCCTACGAGAATGATCTCAACAGCTACAATGTCCTTGCTGAGATACCCGGCACGGATGCGATGTTACGGGAGGAGATTGTCCTCGTCGGCGCTCACCTGGATTCATGGCATACGGCGACCGGTGCCACCGATAACGCGGACGGCGTAACGGCAGTGATGGAAGCCATGAGAATTCTGACGGCCGTTCATGCGCGTCCTCGACGGACCATCCGCGTTGCGCTGTGGGGAGGTGAGGAACAAGGCCTGCTGGGCGCCCGTGCTTATGTGGACCAGCACCTTCGCGATGATCTGTCCCGTAGCAAGATCTCCGTTTACCTGAACGATGATCCGGGAACAGGGCCATCGTACGGTTTCTATATGGAGAACAACGAGGCGGCGAAACGAATCTTTGATGCATGGCTCGCGCCGCTGCGGGATATCGGAGTACGGCGAAACGTGATCGAAGGCATTGGCGCCACAGATCACGTGCCGTTCGATCAGGCGGGCATTCCGGCGTTCACTGTGATCAAGGACTTCCGAAATTACGATACTCGCACGCGCCACACCAATGCTGATCTAGCCGACGCCGTAAGGATTGAGGACCTCCGGCAGGCCGCTGTCTTCACGGCCGTCATGACGTGGCAGGCCGCGATGCGCGACCAACCCATCCCTCGCCAGAAGCGCTGAAGTGAATTCGGCGGCCCTGGCCGACCGTTCGCTTTGGGCAAATTCGCCCGTGATGCTACGCGGCCCGGACGTCACGGATCGAACCGGGTCAGCAATTCACCATGGCCTGCGTTCCCCACAACACCAAAAAAGGGCGCCGTCAGCAATGTCCCCCTTCCGCTCCCTTCATTTCCGTTGAGGAACGAAAGACGAGCTACGGCACAACCAGCAGCGGTCAAGCCTTTGAAGTGGTCGCAGCCGAAGACATAATGAAATCGTGCGGTCCTTGAGCATGTGCTGATGGCAGGATGGAGGCGACGACAGCCATGATCGCCTTCTTGAGGCCGCGCCGGGCTTTGATGCGATAGAACTGGGCCCGCAATACGAACACGATGCGCACGTTGACCTTGCTCGCCCGAGGCAACGTGCAGTACGTCGGCTCATGGAGGAGAACCCAATAGACAGACAACGATAGAGCCTCCGGTTTGGCCTCAAAGTGCCCCTATGTGGTCGCGTTCAATTGTCGAATCCTTTGGCTGCTTTCATGTGATGACGGTTGCGCTAGTGGGCTGCAGGGAGACTCGTAAGTTCCGGCCACCGCGCTTTCCAAGCGGCAGCCTTTGCCTCCATAGGCGGTTCCTCAATCTCGGGTGAAGGCTCGCAACTTTCCAAATCATGTCAACTTCCGGATTTGCCGAGTCGGCCCATGGAATTTCTGACCTCACGATTCATCCAGCTCGTGCCATCGCACGAACGTTGCCGCCTTCCGTAGATAATCGGGCTCCTTCGGTTGTCGGTTGAGCCGATCCAAGGCGACCCGGTCTTATCGGCCGGCGCCGCCCAAAACGCGCCACTGCCTTAAAACGGCAGCGGCTTCAGCGCGGCGGGCCCAACCGACCGAACGCTAACATGCTAGCGAACCGATTCGCCTATTTCTGTGCATAAAGGCAAAACTGGGTCGCTCGCCGGCAACTGACAAAAGTCATAACAATGCAAATGGTTGGGCGCGATCGCACGATCCGAGCCGTGTCTGGATTGCAACACTTCTGGACTATTCGTGCTGACCGCCACTTTTTTGCCAACGGAATGCCTAACGGCGCCCGCGTCGTATCCTGCCGCGTCCGGGCCAAATGGGTCGGAACGGCCCGCACGCGACCCCAGGTCCCCTCGTGATGCCTCTGGGGGCCCAGGTCTTGTCTGTCCCCGGTCTCGTTACCTAAATCCCTCAGCACGGGACCGGGGACAGCGGTGCAAGTCACCGCAGGTATTGTTGTCTGTCAGCTTCTCGGCATATTCAACAAAGACGTCGCGCGTTAGTCACATGAATCAGCCATGGCGATCAAAACGTCATGTTCAGTGTCAAACAGCCGGCACGTCAACTGCGCTATCTGTCTGTCGGTTTCCGTCAGCGCAGCATGATGACATCGCGGGCTGTTGCTGCCGCGACAGGAAAAGCGGCAGGGAGCCTCGGCCTGCCATCAGACTGGGCATGGCAGAGTTAGCTGACTGGTGGGGCAGATTGAGTCGCTCTGCGACGTTACGCGACTTGGCGCGGAGCTTGCGACCAATCATCAAATTTTCAGCGCGCGGAAGCCTCGTCCTTTGGAGCGAGGAGGAAGCGCGCTGCCTCTGTTGCTCGACGTACTGCTTGATGATCGCCAACGAAGCGCCGCCGGCCGACGCCGCGAAATAGGCAGAGCCGCCACGAACGTGATATTCTTGCGATGTCCTCCCGGTGCATAGCCGATCAGACGCTCGCCTCGCGGACTGCGTCCCCGCTGCCGCACCATGTCTGTGCTAGTGCAGGTCTGGCGAGTAGGCCGAAGGAGTTTCACCCCCGGCCTCTCTCAGAACGGTGCCTGAACCTCTCAGCTCACACCGCTCCCATCAGGCAAACGCGCCCATCTTGCTGAACCGCCAGTGCACAAAGAGGCTCGCTTGATCCTTCACCAACCGCTGTAGGAATTGGGAGGTGCGGATTTTGTGGCCCCTGAAGCGCTTGAACTTCCGCATCGCCCAGGCCAGGAGCGTCTGGTTGACGTACCGGACCATGGGTCCCAGGGCCGACGGCGTGTATCGCCCATAGTAGCCAAACCATCCTCTGACAATGGGGTTGAGCTCTTGGGCAACGTCTGCCAGCGATACCTGTGTTCGACCGCGAATGTTCAATTCCCGGATCTTGGACCGCATGGTTTTCAGCGCCGAGGGGCTGACTGCGGGCGTGAAGCCGCAAAACACTCTTTTGCTTTGCGTTCCCCATACCGCCCGCGGCCGGAATTCATATCCGAGGAAGTCAAACTTGACGATCGGATACGACCCCTTGCGCTTATTATCCTTGCAGTACACGATCCTCGTTTTGGTGGGATGCATTTGCAGCTGACACTCCGCCAGCCTCGCTTGAAGTTCGGCCTTGAGGGCCTCTGCTTCCTGCTCGGTCCGGCAATGCACCAACCCATCATCGGCATACCGACACCATGGAAGGTCAGGATGTGTCCGTTTCATCCAGAGGTCAAATGCGTAATGCAGGAACAGATTTGCTAGAATCGGGCTGATCACGCCCCCTTGCGGAGTTCCACGTGTTCGCTCGATCCTGGTTCCATTCTGCTCCATGGGAGCTGTCAGCCACCTTTCGATGTAGAGCAGCGCCCATTTGCACGTCACATGCTTCCGAACTGCCTTGAGCAAGAGTTCGTGCGAGATATTGTCGAACAGCCCTTTGATGTCGAACTCCAAAACCCAGTCATCCTGCCAGCACCGCTTGCGCGTGACGCCTATCGCATCCAGAGCGGATTTCCCCGGTCTGTAGCCAAAGGAGTCGGGCAGGAACACCGAGTCCAGGTCCGGCTCAATCAGTTGTTTGACCACCATCTGCGCAATCCGGTCGCTCACGGTGGGCACACCCAAAATCCGCTCGCCTCCACTCTTCTTCGGAATGGAGACAGCGTGCACCGGTGGCGGAAAGTAGGTTCCCGAGCTCATCCTGTTCCAAATCTTGTAGAGGTTGCTCTTCAAGTCGGCTTCGAACTGCTCAATCGTCTGACGATCCACCCCAGCCGCACCCTTTGCGGATTTGACCGCTTTGTACGCTTCGTACACTCGCCGCTTCTCGATCAAGAAGGGCTTGTTTGTCGTATTCATCGTCGTCCTTCTGTCGCCAGTTGCTCCGACATATACGACCACCTGACTCAGCCCCTTCGCTCCGGTCCCATTACAGGACCTTCATCGCCACTACGGGCCGATCCGCCCCAG
>JASHYD010000541.1 GCA_030043175.1 Xanthobacteraceae bacterium
GAGGCCGGTACTGCTCCTCTATGTACTGGCGCAGAATTGAGATAGGCGCTCCTCCAACCGACCCCGCAAAGTAGCTGGCCGACACAATGCGCCGTGACTTTTTTTGCTACTCCAGAACGTCGAGACGGCTTTAGAATTCCTGTTTCATGCGCCGCGAGGAGACGCCCTTGAGGCTGTTCACCCGCTCGGAAAGACGGACCTTTGGCGGGGAGTTAACCAATAGGTGCACATGATCCGGCTCGCCGTTGAATTCCTTCAGGACCACCTCGAAGTCGGCGCAGACGGACCGAAAATCTGCTCCAGGCGCTTGAGGTGCTCGGCGCGAAACAACTTCCCGCGCCGCTGGTGACTGTGCGACTTGTTGCGTGTCGTTTCAGTCATCGCGAGGCGGCGCGCTCTATTGCCCGCCGTCTTGGCCACGGCGCGCACGCCGCGCTGGGCCGAGAAACAGCTCGCAGCGACCGCCTTTCCGAGCGCGTTCAGGTGAAAAAGACCGGTCCGGACATACCAGGGCGAAAAAGCAGGAATGGAGGTGCGTCGAAGCCGAGCGTTCGGCGTGGGGAAGCTGGATTTTGAGATTCCGCATGGAAAGCTCAGTCGACGGCGTCCGGCTCCCGTTCCTCACCTTTCGTTCAGCTTAGGTCCATCAAAAGAAGACCGCCCAGCGGGCGGCCTTCCATGCCAAGAGGCTGCGGGCGTGTTACTTGGACGGGCAGAGCTTGTCGAGCTTGTCGAGCTCTGCTGACAACGCCTGCCCTTCTTTGGACTGAAAGTCTACCTGCTCCAAGCCGGCATTCAGCCGAACGAATTCCGGCCCCAACGCCTTTCCCAAGTCGTCGGCCTGCTTGCCGAGCTGCGCGAGCTTGCCGTTATCGCCAGCGCTGCTGGCACTCTTTATTTCGTCGCCGACGTCGGCGAGCTTGCAGTAGGTAGCGATCTTTGCCTTGTTAGCGCCGATGATCTTCACGACTTTCACCGCGTCGGCCTTAGTTGGCTTGGGTGCCGACTGCTGGGCCTGGCCGGACACCGTTAGGGTTTCGAGAATCGCGAGGATGCAAGCGATCTTGCGTGTCATGAATGCTCCTTCAGACAGAAACTTGCGGATTCGGGGGAATTCCTGTTTGATTGCAGGATGGCGTTATTCGGAAAGCGCTGCGAGAGATGTCTAGGAATCGCCCTAAATTATTTTAGACACCTGACGAGCGCGGCTCTGTCCGACATGGGACTCGCGCAAGGCGCTGATCCTAGTCTTTCTCCACGATCGCAATGGGTGCCGGGCGCGTCACGTCCCTGGCGAAAAAACCTGTAGCCCGGCATCCAAACCTCGCATTCCGTTTGAGCGAACACGAGTGAGATCGTCAATCCTGGTCATATCCGACACCTTATATTTTTGAATGTTTGTAGAAGCTCTATTTGCCGCGACTTTCCACTGATTTTCGGCAGTCATCACTCAATTTGTCTTTCTGACTGGCAAGACAATCAAGAACCGCTCCGCGTCCAGCACTGCGATTAATACCCGCGCAAAGCTTTTGGGCGTCGGCGCGGCAGGCCCCGCGGTTCTGTGAACGACCTCCATCTTGTGCGAGCGTAATGGACGAGAATGAGACGAGAATGCCGGAAGCAAGGATTGCAAGGTAGCGCGGCATGGAATACTCCGAAGTGATGTCCTCGCCCCCGGATATCCTTTCTAATTCGAATCTGGGCGCGGCTAAGGCAATGTTGCTTAATTCCATGCAACGTTTTCGTCAGCTCGGACGTCACACTGGCGCCGGGAACCGACGCCTTTGTTACGGCGCCCTCGCAAGCAAGAAGTGGATGGCCGGGAACATTCGGCTCATATTACCCGTCATTAAAGTTTGGTAATTTCGCTGATGATGTCGCATTAGCGAATTGAGGAATGTCATCGATGACGATACTCCTTCCAACACTGGCACGTCTTTGAGCGGGCGCACCTACCGGCAAGTTCGTCCCCTTCCTGATATGAGATGTCGGCCTACGCTATTTTCGGCATTCGGTGCGCACAGTTCATGGCGCCGCACGACGCGACTGGCTGATAGGCGAGGGTGCCCTGCCCGTCGCGGGCGGCGAAACAATGGATCTTCTGCGCCGCATAGTCGCTCGCGCCTTATCCAAGTTGCGCGAGCGCGGAGCAGACAAGCTCGCAGCAGCAAACAGTCGCTGCGGCTCGATGCTGCCGCCGCTCAAAGCAGGACATATGGACATAGTGCCATCTTGCCGTTGGAGCCCCGCTCGAGTGGTTCGCGAAGGCAAGCCTCAATGATGCCACCGCGTGCCGCCCGCGAAACCGCGTGCCGCCCGCGAAATTGCCGGCAAGTTCTGCCCGTCTCTTAACATATTTCTTTGTGAACACCATGTTCGTCCACGGCGGTTGTGGCGCTGCTTTCACGCATCGCGTGGCGCAAGCCGTCCAATTGAAGGAGTCACTATGGTCGAAGAGATCCGCGAGTGCCTGCCGCCTGATCGCCATCCGCGCAAGCCGAAGATCGTCCTACCCAGGGGGGCCGCCGACACCCACGTGCATATTTTCGCGCCCGGCTACAAGCTGTCCCCAAACCGCGGATATGACCCGCCAGATTCGACGCTCGCGGATCTCAGACGCCTGCACGCCACGCTCGGCATCGACAGGGTGGTGTTCACCCAGCCGTCGGTCTACGGCGTCGACAATTCGGCGATCCTCGACGCCATGGCAACGCTCAATGCCGAGACTGCGAACCGCGCACGCGCCGTGGTGGCAGTTGCCATGGACATCCGCGATGACGAGCTTGCAGCGCTTGAGGCGCGCGGTGCGCGCGGCGTGCGGCTCAATACCGACAATAAGGGCGGCATGCCGATCGAGATGAGTGCGATTCCGGAGCTCGCCGCCCGCATCGCGCCGTTGCGCTGGCACATCGAGTTTCTGTTTCCCGGCAACGAGCTCATCGCACTGATGCCGACATTGGCGGCCCTCAAGGTGCCGATCTCGATTGCGCACTTCGCTTACCAGACTGCGACCGCCGGCGTAAGCGCGCCAGGTTTTAGGGCGCTCGTCGAACTCATGCGCCGCGGCAACACCTGGATGAAGATCTCGGGCGCGAACCGCGTCAGCGCCGCCGATCTGCCGCCCTATGACGACGTCAAACCGATGGCGGAGGCGTTGATCGAAGCGGCGCCCGACCGGATCATGTGGGGCACTGACTGGCCGCATCCCAATAAATACCTCGTCAACCCCAATGACGGCGACCTCGTCGATGCCTTCGGCGACTGGGTGACGGACGATACGATGCGCCGCAGGATCATGGTGGATAATCCGGCGAGATTCTATCGATTTTGAAGGTCGCGCGAACTGCGTGCCTGCGTTGTTCGACACGGCTGCAATCGAAACACTTATTGTCAGGTGCGCAAAGGCCATTTGCACGGCACGCCGGGAGAAGCCGCGACGCGCCGTGGTAGCAAGCCGCCTGCCATCATGCGGCGCTGACGCTAGCGCGGGTGAGGCGCCCGCGCGCTCCCTTACTGCGCGAAGCAGTAGAACAGGCCGTTGCCGCCGGTGGCGATGAGATCGGCCTGACCGCAGGCGCGGGACATGTGCGCTGCGTTCCACGAGTGCTGAAATTCGTTGTCGGCGCCGCCATGGCGGTCCACATGGCCGACCACGGTCTTGCCGAACTCGCTGCTCGTCCAGTTATTGCAGGTCAGGTTCATGTTACCGGGGTATGCCGTACCGTCAGCCTGCGACCCGGTCATCATGTCGTGATAGTTCGGCGTATAGCCGAAACCCGCAATGCGGGTACCGCGCTCAGTCAGCGAATTCTCAGAGTTGAGCTTGTTGTTGGCGCTGTGCAGGTCTTCGACGCTGGTCGCCACCACCACGCCTTTGGCGTTCTGCCACGGGCCTTTGCCGATACGGTCGCGGGCATTGACGGACTTGACGGTCGGGGTCTCGGAGCTGCTGAGATAGGCCCGCCAGACTTTGTTGCCGGCGCCCACCGCGGCGGCAAGCGTCTGGCAATGGGCGTCGGCGCCCGCGAGCCCGCCGAGATCGGCGCCCTTGCCCGAACCGGCGCTGGTGACGAAGAACGTCATGTTCGGCGCCTGCGGGGCCTGCTGCGCCTGCGCGCTGCCGGCGACTCCGGCAAGCAACACCGCGGACGCCAGTAGCGAATAACGCATGGTCTTGTGCATCGATCTTCTCCCGTGAATTCTCGAATTTTTTTCGAGCCAAGTCGGCCCGACCGACGGGCGCGACCCTAGCATATTTTACCGGCACGGGGAGGGGAGGGGGCTGTCGGGCAAAGGAAAAAAGCAGGTTTGCAGGGGCTGGCGATGCCTCGAAACCTCCGCGATCTCCTCCAATTGCGCCCGACGATCTGCATGCGACCACGTGATTAAGATTGCGCCCGGCAGTCTCCAGCAATGACCGCAGTGCGACGCAATTTTACCCAATCCCACAGGCGAGGGGCGGGTTCTATTCCTTCACGGCGCCCGTCATCGCCGCCACATAGTGCTCGACGAAGAAGGCGTAGAGTACCACCAGCGGCAGCGAGCCGCACAGCGCGCCCGCCATCAGCGAACCCCAGCGATAGATGTCGCCGTCGACGAACTCGTTGACGATGGCGACCGGCACCGTCTTGTTCTGAGTCGAGGAAATGAACGTCAGCGCGTAGATGAACTCGTTCCAGCACAGCGTGAAGCAGAAGATGAAGGCCGATATCAGTCCGGGCACTGCGAGCGGCACGATAATCCTTGTCAGGATCTGCCAGCGGCTTGCGCCGTCGATCAGCGCGCACTCCTCGAGCTCATACGGGATCGCCTTGAAATAACCCATCAGCAGCCAGGTGGAGAACGGGATCAGGATGGTCGGATAGGTGAGGATGAGCGCGAACGGCGTGTCGAACAGCCCATACTGGAACACGACCGACGACAGCGGGATGAACAGGATCGAGGGCGGCACCAGGTACGCGAGAAAGATCGCCCCGCCAACCCAGCTTGCGCCGCGGAAACGCAGCCGGACGATGGCGTAGGCGGCGAGCACGCTCGCGATGATCGATAGGGTGGTGGCGACAACCGCAACCAGCATGGTGTTCCCCAGCCAGTGCGGGTAGGGGCTCTCGAACAGGAGATTGACGATGTGCTTGAGCGTCGGCGCGGTGGTCCAGAACGGATTGAACGTGTCGAGGTCGAGCAACTGCTCGTCCGGCTTGATGGCAGTGAGCGCCATCCAATAGAACGGGAACAGCAGCACGATAAGGATGATCCCGAGCGGCAGATAGAGCATCACCAGCCGCCGCGGCACGGTCTCCAAATAGCTCATGCCCTCGGCGCGGTCGCCTGCGCCGAGTTTTCCGGCCGCAAGTTTCGGATCTGCGGCAAGCTCAGTCATTGCTCTCGCCCTGTTGCCATTTTCGCCGCTGCAGGCCGAACCATGAGATCAGGATCGCACCAAGCAGAAATGGAATCATCGCGGAGGAGATCGCGGCCCCTTCGCCGAGATGGCCGGCGATGATGGCGCGCTGATACGACAGCGTCGCCATCAGCTGCGTCGCGTTGACGGGGCCACCCTTGGTGAGCACCCAGATGAGCTGGAAATCCGTGAATGTGAACAGCACCGAGAAGGTCATCACCACGGCGATGATCGGGGTGAGCAGCGGATAGGTGACGTGGCGGAAAATCTGCCAGCGATTGGCGCCGTCGATGGTGGCCGCTTCATAAAGCGACGGCGGCACGGTCTGTAAGCCGGCCAAGAGCGTGATCGCTACGAACGGGATGCCGCGCCAGATATTGGCGAAGATTACTGACCAGCGCGCGTTCCAGGGGTCGCCGAGAAAGTCGATGTTGCCGCTAATGAGCCCGAGGTGGCGCAGCGACCACGAAATAATGGAGAACTGGGCGTCGAACAGCCACCAGAACGCGATCGCCGACAGCACCGTCGGCACAATGAAGGGGATCAGCACGATCGCCCTTAAGATCGCCTTGAACGGCATGTTCTCGTTCAAGAGCAGCGCGAGATAGAGGCCGATCGCAAATTTGATGATACTCGCGACCGTCGTATAGAGCAGCGTGTTGAAAACCGAGAGCCAGAACACCTGGTCGTCCAAAAGCCAA
>JASHYD010000049.1 GCA_030043175.1 Xanthobacteraceae bacterium
CCTAATGATCTCGTCAACTATCGCTAGGGCGGGGGATTTAATGAGGGGATTCGCGTGCGCTGCGGCGCTGGCTCTCGGCTGTTCGACTGTCTCGGGTTTGGCGGCGGATTTGGACAAGAAGGTCCCGACGAAAGCGCCACCCCCACCGGTGATGAGCCCGTGGGACATCGCGTTCGGTTCGTCCATCATGTCGGACTATAATTTCCGCGGCATTACGCAATCCAACCATCGTCCGTCGGTGGCGTCCTATTTCGAGCCGCGGTACAACTTCAACGACAGCCTGCAGGGCTATTTGGGTCTGTCCGGCGAGAGCATCTCGTTCCCGAACCGCGCCGCGGCCGAGATTGACTTCTACGGCGGCATCCGGCCGACCTTCGGCAAGCTCGCGCTCGATTTCGGTGCTTGGTACTATTGGTATCCGGGCGGAGATTGCTTCAACGCTGCAGTGCCGGGCGACTGCGCAGCAAATGCGGATCCCCTTACGGGTGGCCTGCCGATCAACGGCAACGTCATCAAGGCTGATCTGAGCTTCTGGGAAATTTACGGCAAGGCCACCTACGCCGTAAACGATCAATTTGCATTCGGTGGCAGCGTATACTGGTCACCCTCCGTCCTGGATTCGGGCGCTGAAGGGACCTACGTGGCCGGGAACGCGAAATACACCCTTCCGACCGTTCTCCCCCACGAAATTGGCTGGTTCATCTCCGCCGATGTCGGCCATTGGTTCCTGGGGACCACTGACAGCTTCTACGCGTTACCCGCCTTCCCAGCCGGCATTCCCTATAAGAGCTATACCAACTGGGACCTCGGCCTCGCGTTTACTTGGAAGCAATTCACGCTCGACTTGCGCTACTTCGACACCGATCTCAACAAGGGCGACTGCAACGCGTTCACGAGCGCCCAGAACGCCCGGTTCGACGGCTCCTTCACGGCGATCAATCCGGGCGGATTTGGGACCAACTGGTGCGGCGCGACCTTTATCGCCAAGCTTTCGGTTGATCTGACCGCCGCCAACCTCAAGTAAAGCGGTTTTCGATCAAGTCGGCCTAACCGACCACGGTGTAGTTTGTTTGGGTTGCCCTTCGGCGCTCGACGCTGGGAGTTGGACGTTATTTGTCACACTCCCAGCCCGTAGCGCGCGATGTCCGCAGTTCTAATGAAAATTATAGAATGTACATTTTTGCTTGGGCTTGAGGAGGCGCGTCCGGAATAGCCTCTGCGAGGCGCAATGCCGTTAACGAGAGCAAGTGAGATATACACCCTTTGCGAGGACGGAATCTATTTCTTGATGCAAGATGGTCCAGAGGAGGTTGTGTGCCAAATTACTCTTGTGGCACTATCCAAACTTGGCAGAACGACAGGCCTAATCGGACCAACTGAAATCTTTGAAACGGGTAGGGACACGATCGAGCGTGCTGCCGGCAACAAATATGATCGAACGAGTCGTCGCTCTTATGAAGTGGTGACCGTGACAGCCGATGATCTGGACCTTGAGGAGGCTTAGCGAAAATCGATCAAACGATGCGCACCGCGCAGAACCAAACAACCCTCAGCGCCATTGCTCTACGTCGCGACCACGGAAAAATGGCTCAAGGGGATGCGATCTTTATACAGGCCGTGACGAGCGGATTGTTCGCCGGGTTGCGATTACGACACGATGCAGAACGCTCGGTCGGAAAAGTGGCAGCATTCCTGGCAGAGCCGCAATATGCCAAGAGTAGGACTTCATCATCATTGCACTGAGTTGCGCAGCTCGTCGCATCGCAGTTTGATCGCATGATCCGTACAGCCGAGGAGGAGGCTCCGGGCGGTCCCGGCGGCCCGATCTCGCCCCTTGGACCCGGAGGTCCTGCCGGCCCCCGATCACCCTTCGCTGCCTCCGGCTCTTTCCCGCAAGCCACAAGGATGGCGGTCGAAGCGACTAGGATCAGAGCTCGATACAATTTGAACACACCAGTCTGGGCCGGACGCATCTAAGCCGCCCTCTACAAGAACCATGCCATCCTGGTCTCACTTTGAGCGTCGGCTCGCTTGGCATAAAAGTTGCCGCGGAAATTATGCCCATCTCGTTGGGCGTTTCCTCTCCAAATCTAGGGGCCGCCCCAGTGGCGGCTCCATTTTTTGTGTCGCCGGAGGTCGAGGATACCCCTCATTATTGGTTCAACGCGGCACGCTCACGATATTCTCAACTGCGGGCAGCGCGGGCGTCGCACAAGCGCTTCTGAGCGCCGGGGGCTGCGACGCAAGCATAATCGCCAGAACCGTGGGGTGGCGACTCTTACGACCGAAAAGATCCTGGCCGATGAAAAGCTGACCGCGGTCGCCATTGTGACAGTCACGGGCGCTGGACACCGCACTCTCGCCGCGGCGGATTGATCGAGTACAGATAGCACGCGCGTTTCGGGTTCAGGAACGCGGTGGGTCGGGGTTCCAGGATGATCGAGCCCGGCATGCCCAGCGTAGTTCCGCTTCGGACCAGCGCTCGGCACGCGCGCCCGGCAAGAAGCCACCGGCCGGACCGGTCGCCACCGCCGCTTGGCGCGCTGTTGGCCGCGCGCGTCTGCTGCACTGATAACCGCCGCCACGCCGGCGACAGGCTTCGGCCTTGCGACACCGAGCGCAAGCGCCCAGCATGACGTCGATCCAAAATAGCCCGCAGCGTCATCAAGGAATAATCCTTGGCGGGAAGGTTGGGCC
>JASHYD010000542.1 GCA_030043175.1 Xanthobacteraceae bacterium
GGCCATATGGCATAGCTGTCGTAAACCGTGCCCAGGGTCAGATAAAGGCCGCCGGAGCCGAAGTAGAGCGCGACCATGCCAAGCCCGAACATCGTTCCGGTGATACTTTCCTGGGTGGTTGCCGACGGATCCATCAGGCTCGCCGCGCTCAAGCCGCGCTGAAGGTCGACGACATCGCCGGCTGCCTCCGCAGCCCAAATGGGCACGCCCAGAACCAGTCCGATCGCCAGTCCGACCACCACTTCTTTGAAGAGCAGCCCAGTGATGATCGCCACCGTCAGGCGCTCGCCCGCGATCGCCGCCACCATCGTCGGTACCAGAGGAAGCGCCAGCACGAGCGCCGTAGCGCTGCGAAGAATTCCCGTCAGCCCCATGCGGGTGAAGGCAGGCATGACGATGACCAAACCGGTCATGCGCGCGAGCGCGAAACCGGTCGCAATAAGATAATCATAGAGTCGTTCGGGCGGTTGACCGAAGATGAGATGCACGCTGTGACGCTCGTCTCTCTCACCGCGTCTCGACGGGAAAATCGTCCAGCACCGCCGAAGTCTGATTGGCGATCTGCTGGCCCATCAACGGCCCAAGCAGCAGAAGGATAAGCAGCACCACTGCCAGCTTTACGGCCTGCGGCAGGGTCTGATCTTGAATTTGCGTCAACGCCTGGATGAGGCCGACCACGACGCCAACGACCACCGTTGTAATCAGAACCGGCGCGGAGACCAGAAGCACCGTTATCAGTGCGGTGCTCACCTTGGCAAGGACGATATCGCTGCTCATCATCGCACATGCTCCCGCGACCGGTCAGCTGTAACTTAGAATGAGGCCGTGCATCAGGCGCGACCAACCACTGACACCGACAAACAAAAAAAGCTTGAGCGGCACCGATATTAGGGTCGGAGAAACCATGATCATACCCATTGCCATCAATATATTCGACACCACGAGGTCGATGACAAGAAACGGCAAATAAAGCAAAAAACCGATCTCAAAGGCCCGCGTCAACTCTGAACTGACGAAAGCCGGCACCAACACCACGAGGTCGTCGTCTTTGAGGTCCGCGCGGGCTTCCGGCGGCCATAGGCGCTGGGTCGCAGACAGGAAGAACTGGCGCTCCTGTGGCTGCGCGAAGCGTTTGAGCTCCGCCCCCACCGATTGCTTCACGTCGTCCCCCATGGCCGTGATATCTTCGACTGAGTTGAAATCGATCGGGTGCGCAGTCAGCCGAGCATAGATGCTGCCCAGCAGCGGCGAGGTAACGAAGACCGTCAAAATAAGCGCGATCGCATAGAGCACGAGATTGGGCGGTGTTTGCTGGAGCCCAAGCGCATTGCGGATGAGAAACATCACCACGGAGATTTTCAGAAATCCCGTCATCGTGACCGCGAACAGCGGGATCAGGCCGACCGCAGTCAAGAAAATGACGATACTAAGAATGTTCACATTGTCAGGCATTATCGAACAGCCTTGTGATACGGATACCCAGGCTGTCGCCTATCTGGACAAGGCTGCCGCGGCCAATGCGACGTCCGTTCGCTAGAATGTCGACGCTATCTTCCAGCGGCCGCGAAATCGGGACGATCGCGCCCGGCGCCAGCTGCCGGATTTCTGCGAGTGACAGCTCAATGCGCCCCAATTCGAACAGGAGCTTCACCGGAATATCGTCGTAATTCGTTTTTTGCGCAACGTCCGGCTGAGGACTGTTTCCGCCGTTTTCCATGCTCCACTCCCAGACTGAGCCGCAAGCGCGCGTCGGCGGCGCTGCGATCCGTGCGCCCGCAGCGGTCAGTTCCACCGGCGCAACCAGATGTTCGGCGATCACGGCTACCGCCGTTTTCGCCTGTTGATCAGCGATCACGACGTCGCCCGGCGACAGCGTCGCGATTTCGCCGGCGGCGAACGTCGCGGCCGCCACCCGCACGCCAACGACGACCGGGACCCTGTCCTCCTCAGGCAAAGGAGGATCAATCGATTTGCCCTTCCCGGCTTGCGGGGCAGGGTTGGCACAGCGGTCGAGAAATTGCGCGAACATGATCGCCTGGGCGGGCTGCAACAGCAGTTCTCCGCCGAGGGTCCCAAGGCCATCGACTGCGATTGCAAAGGCAAGCGCGGTGGGGCGGTTTTGCCTATCGTCATCCGCCGCGCGCACGGAGGTGATGGCGAGCCGCGCGCCAAGGCTTGCCTCGAGCATCGAAAGCTCGTCGGTGAGGGCAAGCTCAAACAGAAGGGCGAGGTGCGGCGGGTCGAGACGATCCAACCGCTGATCCGGGTCAAGCGCATGAATAACCGTTTCGATCACCCGACTGGATAAGATCACAGCACCGGGAGCGTCGTCCACCGTGATATCGAGCCGATATCTGCGGGACGCATCCGGCAATGCCAATGGCCATAACGCCGTCATGGTAACGGCGCGTCCAGCGACCGAGAAGGCCCGTGCAGGACGCCGCTTGTAGAAAGCATTGAGGGGGTTGACCTGCGCCGGCGGAATTGCCGGCAATCCAAGGCCGGCGCCCGGCATCAACGTAGATTGGAGCTGACAATCGGCCGCGCTTGCCATCCGAGGGGTGATCTTCGACATCGTGGGGAACTGCACCGTCACGGCGGTGGACCTCCGCTGGTCGTGGCGTTGCGATCTTCATCTTCGGCTTCGTTGAGGGCTGCATCCCACCGCGATCTACGCGCGCCCTCCTGCTCGCAGACGAGAGCGAGTTTGACGGCAGCGCGTTGGCGCAGCCGAAACGTTGCGCTGGCCTCGGCGTGGGCCTTCTGCTGGTTCAAAAGATTGGCCTGCGCGCTCGCCGCGGCTGACCGCAGCTGTGCCGTTTCGAGGGCCGCTCCATCGAGCTCCACTTGGATGCGGGCAATGGCGGCGTGGGAGACGGCACGTCCGGCCAACGCGCTGATCAATTCGCGCTCTCTGGCGCGAGTGGCCTCCACGTGGCGCTGCGCGGCGTGCTCCGCCGCCTGTACCTGCTGTTCCGCCAGACGCAAGAGGCCGGCCTGCACGAGGAAAGCTTCCAGCGCCCGCTGCTCGCGGACACGGCGCAGACCAGCAAGGCGTTGCAAGACAACATCCGCAGTCACTGAACGATCTCCCGCATCTGCCCTTGCGTTTCCATAATCGTGGCCCTGGTCGCACTGGCCTGACGCAGAAAATCGTTGATCCGATCAATCTTGCTGATGGCTTCGTCCGCAACCGCATCGGTCCCGCGCTGGTATTCGCCGACGCGCACCAAGAGCTCCACCTCGGCGTGGCGGGCAAGGAGTTCGCGGATGCGGGCGGCATCCGCCCGATGCTCGGGCGGCACCACCGCATCCATGAGCCGGCTGCGGCTGCGCAGCACGTCAATGGCCGGGAAGTGGTTGCGTCGTGCAAGCTCACTGGAAAGGATGACATGACCGTCGAGAATGGCCTGCACCTCCTCGGCGACCGGATCAAGGCTGAGATCGCCCTCCACCAAAATGGTGTAGATGGCCGTGATCGAGCCGTGCTCGGTCGGGCCCGTGCGTTCAAGCAGCCGCGGCAGCGCGGCAAACAGCGACGGCGGAAAGCCCCGGCGCGTCGCCGGCTCGCCGGCCGCAAGCCCGATCTCCCGCTGAGCGCGCGCGAAACGAGTGATGCTGTCCATCAGGAGCAGCACATGCTTGCCGCGATCGCGGAAAAATTCTGCAATCGTGGTGGCGACGTGCGCGGCCTTGACACGCTCCATCGCCGCCCTATCAGACGTTGCCGCCACCACCACCGTGCGCTTGCGGCCCTCTGGTCCAAGTTGCCGCTCGACGAACTCTCTCACCTCACGGCCCCGCTCTCCGATCAGCGCAACCACGACCGCGTCGGCATCGGTGCCGCGAACGATGTCGGCGAGCAGTGTCGATTTGCCGGCCCCGGCCTCACCGAAAATTCCGATGCGTTGCCCGCGCGCGCACGTGACGAGGCCGTCAAGAGCGCGGACTCCGAGCTGGATCGGGGCGTCAATCAGTCTGCGGGCAAACGGCGCGACCGGCGGCGCCACAACCGGGTAATGGCCATCGATGTCAGCTGGCGGCCACGGCAGCCCGTCGAGCGGCTGCCCGACGGCGTCGATGACGCGGCCGAGCAACCCGGCTCCGACCGGAATGCGCAACTCCGCACCGGTGGGCACCACCTCGCTGACGCTCGAAAGGCCGGTCAGATCGCCGATCGGCGTGAGCACGGCCAGGTCATCGGCGAGGCCAATCACTTCGGCCATCACCTTGTGGCTGGTAACGGGGTCGACGAGATGACAGAGTTCGCCGAGACGAACCTGCGGCACGCTGGCATGGACCGTGACCCCGAGCAGCCGGCGGACGCGCCCCTTCGCGGGCCGAGGCGCACCGTCCCGCACCGCGTTCTGCAGGCGCGGCAAGATCTGTTCGAGGCGGTCGTTAAGGCTGGGGGGGGAAGTGCTCATGATGCGCCTTGCGTGCGCCGGATCGAAGGTCGTTCGCGAACGCCCGGAGCTGCGCCTCGATACTTGCCTCCACCACCGCGAAATCACTCGTCACAATGCACGCGCCTTGATCCAGAGCAGGATCTGATTCGACCGTCACGGTTGCGCCGCCCTCTTGGGTGAGGGGGGCGAGCGCCGTGCT
>JASHYD010000543.1 GCA_030043175.1 Xanthobacteraceae bacterium
CGCATCGAGTGGCGCTTCGTCGCGCACAAAGATGCGCAAGCCCTTTTGGATCTTGGCGGCAGCACGGTCCAGCGCTTCCACGGTCTGGATGCGGGCCCTGACCTCGTCGCCCTGCGCTTCGGCGGTCATTTGCAGCAGCACTTGGCTGCCGGGCTCCAGGAGGTCGCGGTACTGTTGCAACCCCTCGGCAAAGATCACCGCCTCATATTGACCGGACGGATCTGATAGTCCGACGATACCCATCTTGTTACCTGTCTTGGTGCGTCGTTCCGCCCGCGACACCACGGTCGCAGCGACCTTTCCGGCTGTGACGCCGGCTTTAACGCTGTGCGCGAAAGCCGCCCTCGACTGCACCTGCAGACTTTCCAGAACACCCGCATAATCGTCGAGCGGGTGGCCGGTAAGGAAAAATCCGACGGCATCGTATTCCCGCTGCAGCCGCTCTGCCGGCAGCCATCCCGGTACGTCCGGGAGTTTGATCGGCTCGGCCGCGACGGAATCGCCGAACAACTCGGTCTGGCCGCTTGCCGCCGCGGCCTGCGTGCGCTGTGCTGTGGCAAGCACGAGGTCAATCGCGGCCATCGCCCGCGCCCGCTCGCGATCCAGCTCATCGAAGGCGCCGGCCGCGACAAGGCTCTCAAGCACCCTCTTGTTGACGGCACGCGCGTTGATGCGGCGGGCGAAATCGCCGAACTCCCGGAACGGCCGGTCACGCACCGCTACAATGCTTTCTATCGCGGCCCGCCCGACGCCCTTGAGAGCCGCGAGGGCATAGCGGATGGTGTTGCCGGCAACGTCGAAATCCACGCCCGACCGGTTGATCGACGGCGGTTCGACGGTGATGCCCATGCGCGCAGCCTCGGCGCGAAACTCGGCGAGCTTGTCGGTGTTGCTCATGTCGAGGGTCATCGAGGCCGCGAGGAATTCGACCGGATAGTTCGCCTTGAGATAGGCGGTCTGATAGGTGAGCAGCGCATAGGGCGCCGAATGCGACTTGTTGAAGCCGTAGTCGGCGAACTTCGCACAGGCCTCGAAGATGGCTTCGGCGTCGGCGTGCGCTATGCCCCGTGCGACGGCGCCGGACACGAACCGTTCGCGCTGCTGCTCCATTTCCTTGCGGATCTTCTTGCCCATAGCGCGCCGCAAGAGATCCGCCTCGCCGAGGCTGTATCCGGCCAGATCCTGGGCGATTTTCATCACCTGCTCCTGATAGGTGATGATGCCGTAGGTCGGCTCAAGGATGGATTGAAGCTTCGGATGCAAATAGTCGGTGCGCTCCTGGCCGAGTTTGCGGGCGCAGTAGGTCGGGATGTTGGCCATCGGGCCCGGCCGATACAATGCCACCAGCACGATCAGATCCTCGAAGCGGTCTGGCCGCATATCAACGAGGGCGCGCCGCATGCCCTGACTTTCCACCTGGAAGATGCCGACCGTCTCGCCGCGCGCCAGCATCTCGTAGGTCTTGCTGTCATCGAGCGGGATCGAGGAAAGATCGACCTCGATACCGCGTGCTGCGATCAGCTTCACGGCTGTTTCGAGCACGGTCAGGGTCTTGAGTCCGAGAAAGTCAAACTTGACGAGGCCTGCCTGCTCGACCCATTTCATGTTGAATTGGGTCACCGGCATGTCGGACTTGGGGTCGCGGTAGAGCGGCACGAGCTCATCCAGTCGCCGCTCGCCGATCACGATACCGGCCGCGTGGGTTGAGGCGTGCCGGTAGAGCCCCTCGAGTTTTTCCGCAATCGCGAAGGCGCGGGCGACGAGCGGCTGATTGTCGCGCTCGGCTTGCAGGCGCGGCTCGTCCGCAACGGCGCGCGACAGGGAGATCGGCGCTGCCGGATTCTGCGGCACCAGCTTGCACAGCTTATCGACCTGGCCGTAGGGCATCTCCAGCACGCGGCCGACGTCGCGAAGCACGCCGCGGGCTTGCAGGCTGCCGAAGGTGATGATCTGCGCGACCTGGTCGCGGCCATACCGGCTCTGCACGTAGCGGATCACCTCGTCCCGCCGGGTTTGGCAGAAGTCGATGTCGAAATCCGGCATCGATACGCGTTCGGGATTGAGGAACCGCTCGAAGATGAGGCCGAACCTGATCGGATCAAGATCCGTGATGGTCAACGCATAGGCGACCAGTGAGCCGGCGCCTGACCCGCGGCCGGGCCCGACCGGGATCCGCCTGGACTTGGCCCACTGAATGAAATCCGCGACGATCAGGAAGTAGCCTGGATATTTCATCCGCTCAATGACACCGAGCTCAAAGTCGAGCCGTTCGCGATACTGCTGCTCGCTAAAACCCGGTGCGATCCCATGGGCGGCGATACGCCGTTGCAGTCCATCCATGGCCTGGCGGCGCAGTTCGACGGTCTCATCGACGGTGCCGTCACCCGCTCCTTGCTCAGGCGCTGAAAAACGCGGCAGTATAGGCTTGCGCGCCACCGGTCGAAACGATGAACGCTCGGCGATCTCGACCGTGGAGGCCAGCGCCTCCGGCAGATCGCGAAACAGCGCCATCATCTCGGCGCGGGTCTTGAAGCGGTGCTCGATCGTCAGGTGCCGACGCTCGACCTCGGCGAGAAGCCGTCCCTCGGCGATGCACAGCAGCGCGTCATGGGCCTCATAGTCATCCGCCGTCGCGAAATAGGGTTCATTCGTCGCGACGAGGGCAATCCCCTTGGCGTAAGCGAGATCGATCAGCGCCGGCTCAACCATGCGCTCTTCCGCTGCGCCGTGACGCTGCAGCTCCACATAGAGCCGATCGCCGAACAGGCGCATGAGCGCGTCCGCACGCGTTCGGGCGAGATGGGGCTGTGCCGCCACGAAGGCCCGATCGAGCAGGCCGTCCGGGCCGCCCGTCAAGGCGATCAAACCTTCTGCCCGTCCGTCGAGCCATTCGAGTTTGATGTGAGGCAACTCGGTGCCCGGGTGGCCCAAGTAGGTCCGCGAATTGAGATGAAGCAGATTACGGTAGCCGGTTTCACTTGCGGCCAGCAAAACGAGGCGCGGCAACGGTTGCGCCGCGCCGCCAAGCCCCGACGGGCGCGGCTGACGGTCCTGGTCGCCGCAATCGATTGACAACGTGCAGCCGATAATCGGCTGGATGCCGGCTGCCGCCATCTTGTCTGAGAATTCCAGCGCCCCGAACATGTTATTTGTGTCGGTGAGCGCAACGGCCGCCTGGCGGTCGGCTTTGCCGAGTTCCGCAAGGCGCGCGATTGGCAAGGCGCCTTCAAGCAGCGAATAGGCGGAATGGAGGTGGAGATGGACGAAGCCGAGCGCCATGGGTGTGCTTTCTGCGGGAAAC
>JASHYD010000050.1 GCA_030043175.1 Xanthobacteraceae bacterium
CCAGACTTGATCATTCTTGATCTCGGTTGCCGGACATCCAGGGCCTCGATCTGTTGAGAACAATCCGCGAGCGCGACGAAAGTGTACCTGTCGTGGTTCTGTCGAGCCGCAGTCATGAGGCCGCTAAAGTCGACGCGCTCGATCACGGCGCTGACGATTATGTGACAAAGCCCTTCGGCATGGATGAACTGCTTGCCCGGATGCGCACCGCACTTCGGCATCAGCTCCACGTTCAAGGGGAACGTCCTGTTTTTCGTGCCGGCGATCTGTCAGTCGATCTCGTACGACGCGTCGTCAAGGTTAGCGACCGGGCGGTGAAGCTGTCGCCGAAGGAATATGAGCTCCTGCGGGTGCTTGTGCAACATGCGGGTAAGGTGCTGACAAACCGATTCCTCCTGGGGCAACTGTGGGATAGCGTCACGGATCCACAATATGTTCGCGTGTACGTCCGGCAACTCAGGCAAAAAATCGAAGCGAATCCCCAACGACCGCAGTACATCCTTACGGAAGCAGGTATCGGATATCGTTTGCGTGCAGCAGACTAAGATCTCCACCCGTCCACCCCGAATTTTGGTTTCCGGTCACGGTAATGTGGACAGCGGGCGTGAGCCTCCGGCATAAAAATCAAGAAGTTGTCTTTTGCCAACCGATAGTTTGACCACATGCAGGAACCGATAAGCACCTTCTGCAAGAATGGGCCCTCCGAGCGGCTTCGGCCCCAATTTCGAGCGGCATTATCGTCCCGGGGTGTGGACGTTGTCTGCCACGCCCGGCATTTGAACTGGCAGGTGGAACGCTAACGCTTCGGGCCGCAGGACGATGTTCAATGGTTCGCGGCCGAACGCGTAAAGCCTCTCCTCTACATCGTCGGGCAACGGTTCAGCGAGGTGCAACGTCCCCATGGCCGCCTCAATGAGGGGTTCGATCGCCTCCACTACCACCTTCTCGGGATAACGCGCATAGACAAAACCTGGGTGACGACTGACCGGCGCGAAATCTCTTCGATCGATACCCAGGCCTTTTCCAGGAAAAGGCGAAACGCCGTCGCCACGAGACCGCGGAGCGCTTCCCCCGGGTCGGCCGGTCGCCAGGGCCGCGCTTGAACTCACTAGTTCGGACATTCCAATTGATCACTGTCAATCCATTTGTTCCCTTATCTTGCTTTGTTTCCATGCCGCGTTGCGATCGCAAAAGGTCAAGCCCGTGAGCCGACGTCTGATCGCTGCCACTATCATACTCCTGGCTGTGGCCGGCGCAGGCTGGTGGTGGACCACGCGCGTGCCGCCGCCGCTGCAATGGCAGGGCTACGCGGAGGCGGATTTCATCAAGGTGGGCCCCACCCAGCAGGGTCTCCTGACATCACTCTACGTGGCGCGAGGCTCCAATGTTGCAGCAGGAGCGGCGCTGTTCGACCAGGACGACACCAATGACCGGGCGTCCCGCGACCAAGCCACGCGCCAGCTCAAGCAGGCCGAAGAGCAGCTCGCCAACCTCAGGGCCGGCGGCAAGCCGACCGAAATCCAGCAGGCGCAAGCCACTTTGGCCGATGCCTATGCGGCGCGAGATAAACTCGAGACCGACCTCAAGCGCAACGAGGAGCTGGTGAAGAATGGCGGCGTGTCGAAGCAGCTCGTGGAAGACCAGCGCGCTGACTTGCGCTCGGCCCTCGCCAAGGTGCAAGGGCTCGAAGCCGCGCTGGCGCAACTTCGCGCCCCGTTGGGGCGAGAAGGCGAAATCAATGCCCAACAGCAACAGGTGGAATCCTTGCGCGCGGCGGTTGCCATGGCGCAGTGGCGGGTCGATCAGCGCCATGTCGCGGCGCCAGTGGCCGGCATCGTCGCGGACGTGCTTGCCCGCCCAGGCGAGACCATCCCAGCCGGCGGGCCGGTGGTGTCGCTGCTCCCGCCGGAAAATATTTTCGTTCGTTTCTTCGTTCCCGAGCCGCGCATTGCCGAGGTCCACGGCGGCGACAAGGTCGCCCTCCTGTGCGACCGCTGCCCGGCCGACCTCGCCGGCACCATCTCCTTCATCTCGCCACAAGCGGAATTTACGCCGCCGGTAATCTACAGCGAAGCGAGTCGCGCCAAGCTCGTCTACATGGTGGAAGCGCGGCCGCCGCGCGAACAGGCCGCCCTCATCAATCCCGGACAACCAATGGCGGTGCGGCCGCTTCCGTCGCTGCCGATTGTGCGCAACGACCCCGCGGGCGCGTTCCAGTGACGGGGGCTGCGATGTCCGACTACGTCATCGATGTCCGCGACCTGCGCAAGAGCTTCGCCGCCCTCAAGGTCGTCGACGGTCTCAGCCTGCAGGTCGACAAAGGGGAGATCTGCGGATTTCTGGGCGCCAACGGCAGCGGCAAGACTACGACCATTCGCATGCTGTGCGGCCTTCTCACCCCGGACAGCGGGCGCGGCACCTGTCTCGGGTTCGACATCATTCGCCAAGCATCGTCGATTCGCCGGCACGTCGGCTACATGACGCAGAAATTCAGCTTCTATGACGACCTCACAGTATTTGAGAATCTCGATCTGGTGGCGAGCGTCTACGAGATGCCGCACGCCCGCAAGGCCGTGCAGGACATCATGGATCGCATGGGAATAGTCGATCGCCGCGACCAGCTCGCCGGGCAGCTCTCTGGCGGCTGGAAGCAGCGCCTCGCGCTCACGGCTTGCATCCTGCACGAGCCCCAACTCCTGCTGCTCGACGAGCCGACCGCCGGCGTTGACGCCAAGGCGCGCCGCGAGTTCTGGGACCTCATTCACGACATGGCGGGCGACGGCCTCACGGTCCTGGTCTCGACCCACTACATGGACGAGGCGGAGCGCTGTAACCGCATTGTCTATCTCGCCCAAGGGCGGATCGTCGTGCAGGGCGGGGTCGACGAGGTGTCGCACCACTGCGGGCTGATCACCTACGAAGCGACGGGCCAGGATGTTGACGCTGCGGCGCGCGGCCTGCGGCGCATGCCCGGGATCGAGGCCAACGCCGTGTTCGGGCGCGCTCTGCATGTCGCCGGGACAGATCGCGTCGCGCTCGAAGGCGCGATCCACGGCGCCGAGTATGCGGCGCTGTCGTGGCGCGAAGTCGAGCCGCGCCTGGAGGATGTGTTCATCCACATGCTGAGCGTGAAGGGGGCGGATCGATGATCTCCTTCAAGCGGCTTTATGCTTTATTGCGCAAAGAATGGATCCAGGTTACGCGCGACGCGATCACCTTGCGGTTCATCATCGCGCTGCCGATCATGCAGCTTTTCCTGTTCGGCTACGCCATCAACACCAATCCGCAGCACCTGCCGACAGGTTTGTTGTCGGTCGAGCACTCGAAATACGAGCGCGCCATCGTCGCGGCGCTGCGCAACAGCGGCTACTACGATATCCGCACACTGACGAGCGAGGCGGAGGCGGAGCGGGCGCTGGCGCAGGGCGACGTGATGTTCGTGATCGCCTTCCCGCCGAACTTCGACCGCTCCGTCGACCGCGGCGAACGGCCCTCGGTACTGATCGATGCCGACGCCACCGACCCCAGCGCCATCGGCAATGCCACCGCCGCGCTGGCGACGATCACAGGGACACTCGACCGCGATCTGCCGCCCATCATCCGTGCGACGCCGACGGCGCCAGCGTTTCAGTTCGTGGTCCACGCCCGCTACAATCCCGAGCAGCTGACCGTCCTCAATATCGTGCCGGGGCTCATCTGCATCGTTCTGGTGATGTCGACCCTATTCATGACGACGCTATCGAT
>JASHYD010000544.1 GCA_030043175.1 Xanthobacteraceae bacterium
CCGTCGTCCGGCAGATCGGGAAGCCGGGCATCCTCCTCGTCATCCTTGAGGTCGATTTCGGGTTCGAGATTCTTCTTTTGCATGTCCTGCTGCGTCGTGCGTGTCCTGCGGCTGGCCGTGACGGCTAGTCGTCCTCGCTTGCGCCGGGGGTCGCCTGCCAAACAATATGCTGGCCGCCGTCCACCGCGATGGTCTCCCCCGTAATGCTGTTCGCACCCGCAAGAAACAGCACGGCGTCGGCGACCTCCTCGGGCGTCGGGCCGTGTCTAAGCGGCATCGCGGCGGTGCGACGCGCAAACGCCTCGTCACTTTGCCACACGTTCGCCAGTGTGGGACCGGGTGCGACGGCATTCACGCGCAGATGTGGCGCCAAAGCCTGGGCGAGAGTTGTGGTCGCCACATGAAGCGCGCTCTTAGCCAACCCGTATGAGAAAAACCGTGGGCTTGGCCGATAGACGCGCTGGTCGAGGACGTTGACGATCGATCCGCCAGGCGACGCTTGCGCGGCGAAGGCCTGCGCCAGGAACAAAGGCGCACGCAGATTAACCGCGAAGTGGCGATCGAACCGGTCGCGATCAAGGTCGCCGATCCCGTCTGGTTCGAATGCGGATGCGTTGTTGACGAGGAGGGTCAACGGCCCAACCGCGGCGACGGCGGCCGGCACCAGGCCTCGTACGCCGTCGTGGTCGGCAAGATCGGCCGCGACGACGCCGGCGCGCCCTCCATTGCGCGCAATACCGTCCCGCAACTCGCCCGCCACCTCGAGCGAGCGGTGGGCGTGGATGGCAACCGCATAGCCTGCGCGGGCAAGCGTCAGAACAATCGCGCGGCCAATACGGCGGGCGCCGCCGGTGACCAGCGCGGCCGGTAGGGATGCGGCAGGGAGAGCGGACGGCATGCCGTTTCATCGCCCAGACGACCCCGCGTCGGCAACCCTGCTGGCGGGCGTCTCCCTCGATCCTCTTCTCCACCGCTAGCGATCGCCGGGCGCCGGCGGTCGCAGGATTTAACGCCAGATCACGTCAAGTTGCTGCGGTTGAATGCCTCGAGCAAGCGCGAGGAGTTCGCGGCGCAGCCGCGGGTCCGTTGCTCCTGCTCGACAGCGGTCCGCTGCAGGCCGGATTATTTCAGCTGTCTCGTGTTCCATCTGTCCGCCTGGAGACGCGCTTTTGCCGGATTTGACTTGAAATAAATCCATGTACGACTGATCACACTTTGATCGAATAAGTAGGCTAAGATTTTGCGTGTAATGCGTATTAGCGAGGTAATCAGCAGCTTACTCCCGCGCCGCAAACCGACTTTGTTGTGGCAATAAATCGATAATATCAGGTTAAGAATTTGTTATACATTACGGCAAGTTCACAAAGAATCCTCTAAAGCATGACTAGACATCGCCGCACAATTGAATAGGGTGGCGTCCGCGTGTGAACAGGAGGGACGAACATGAAAGCATTCCTGTTTTCGTCAACCGCAGCGCTCGCGATGATCGGCATCGTCGCAGCCGCATCGGCAGCCGACATGGCGCGGCCTCCACCCCCGCCACCGACCAAAGCTCCGGTCGTGGTGCCTGCCTACAATTGGACGGGGTTCTATCTCGGTATCAACGGCGGTTACGGCTTCGGTCGTTCGACGTGGGACGGTTTGCCGGCCTCATTCAATGTCAACGGCGCCATGGCCGGCGGTCAGCTTGGCTACAACTGGCAGTTCGGACAGTTCGTTTACGGCGTGGAAGGCGACGGCGACTGGACCGACCTTCGCGGCACAGCGAATCCGGCTAACTGCACCCTCGAGTGTCAGACGAGGAACGATTTTTTGGCCACCGCCCGGGGCCGCCTCGGAATTGCGGCGGATCGCTGGCTGCCCTACGTGACCGGCGGCCTCGCAGTCGGCGATATCAAAGCCAGCGTGCCGGGCTTCACCGGCCTCGACAAGACGAATTCCGGCTGGACGGCTGGCGGCGGTCTCGAGTTCGCGCTCTCGGGCAACTGGACCGCCAAAGCCGAGTACCTCTATGTCGATCTCGGTCATGCCGGATGCAGCGTGGACTGCGGCCTGCCGACCGGCAATAACGTGGGCCTCACCACCAACGTCGTCCGCGGCGGCCTCAACTACCGTTTCTGAACTGCAACGCCAGCTCCGCACGCCAAGCCGAGTGGAGCCGGACAGGCACGCCTAGCGTGCCGCCGCCTCCCCCCTTCCACGAGTGCGGGAGGGCTGGGAGAGGGCGGCGGACAGGCGGGCCGCTGTCATGGGCGCGACGGCAGCGCGCTCCGGTTTGCCGTCGCCGGTGAAAACGCCTGATTTGCGCTCGGCGGCACAGTCGCCATCAGTTCGACAGCGCGAGATTGACGGCCTTCGGCCCTTTGCCCTTTTTGTCGGGCTCAACGTCAAACGTGATCCGTTGGCCTTCGCTCAGCACCTTCAGTCCTGCGTGCTCCACTGCCGTGATATGTACGAAGACATCGCGCCCGCCGTCGTCCGGTTTTATGAAGCCATATCCGCGCTCGCCATTGAAGAATTTGACCGTGCCGATCATTGCCATCGGGAAAACTCCCATCCCGTGGTTGCGCGCCGCCGACCCCCACGGCACGGCGGCAAGGTCGATATTCGCCATTCCCAAGGCTGTCACCTTGCTAGACCTCTTGTGAAATCCTGGCCCCGGAAGCCGGGGCCACCCCACGATCACGCGAATGTCAGGCCCTCTTCGACAGCCTAACACAGGTATTGCTGCCCGAAAGGGGATTGAGCCCTACCTCCCGCCCCGCCGAGCGGGGGGCACAGCGGGCAAGCGGCTTTCGCTTTGGCGGAAGATTGGAGGGCCCACTCAGCGGCAATGTTGGAGGCCTCAGGGCTGTGGTTAATCCCTTCCGCTCAGCACCGAGCGGGCTTTAGTGCGGGAGCGCAAAATCATCAAGCCTGTAGCCGCGACCGCTGTCGCGCCCGAGCGCGTTGAGCAGCGCCGGAGCGAAAGTTCTGATCTCTGCGGCGAGCCGCCAAGGTGGATTGACGATGATCATGCCGCACGCGTTCAATACGCTGGCGCGCGACGGGGATGCGACGGCAAATTCGGCGCGCAGGCATTTTTCCATGCCGGCGCGCCGCAGCATCTTGATGACACGATCCTTATCGTCGTGCCCCTTGATGGGGTACCACAGCAGAAAAATGCCGGTCGGCCATTTGCGGTATGCCGCCGCAACGCCGTCGGCGAGTCGGATCAGCTCATTCGGCTGCTCAAAAGCGGGGTCGACGATCACCAGTCCGCGACGTTCCTTGGCCGGCACATAGGCGTTAAGCGCGATCCAGCCGTCGATACGGACCACTTTGGCGGTCGGGCAGGCGCGCAGCTTTCGCGCCAGCACGGCCGCGGCGCGTGGCTCAAGCTCGCAAGCGACAAGGCGATCCTGCGGACGCAGGAGGTGGCGCGCCAGCACCGGAGAACCCGGGTAGTAACGCAACTCGCCGGCGCGGTTACAGGCGTGCAGCGCCGAGAAATAGGTCGCCATGAGCGCAGCGGCGTCGGCCGGCAGCTCGACCCCAGCAAGCCGGCCAATGCCATCACGCCATTCGCCGGTGCGACTTGCCTCTTCGCCGGCAAGATCATACAGGCCCTCTCCCGCATGGGTGTCGATGACCCGAAACGGCGCGGTTTTCTCCCGCAAGTGGGTGAGAATGCGAACGAGGACGATGTGCTTGAACACATCGGCGAAGTTGCCGGCGTGAAAGGCGTGGCGATAGTTCATGGTCAACGGGAAGGCTGGCTCAGCGCGTCGCCGCTATCTTACCCGCGGCCGCAAACGCCCCATCCGCGGCCGGTTGCCGCCAGGATAGCGAGCGGTCAGCCCGCGGTCGCCTATATCGCGCGTCAGCCGCCGCGCACCGGCGGCATGATGAGCTTGTCGCGTCGGCAGGTGCGGCGCGCAATCTCCTCACAGCTGCGAAATTGCAGGTCCCGCGTCATGCAAATCTTCACCTCGTCAAGCCGCCGCCCGCCGCAGGATACCGAAACTCCCTCGGCGGTGAGGCTTGGATTGGCCTTGATGAAGGCGTCCTCGACCTCCTCCGGGGTGACCGTCAAGGGCGAAGGCAGATCGACGTATTGGGCAGGAATATTCACTTGCGCCCGGGCCTTGCGAATGGTCTCGAAATACGCAGTCGGCGACAGGCCCGAGCAAACGCCGTGGCGGTCCCATTCATGAAAAATGAGCGCAGGCGCCGGCATCAGGTCGAGCATTTCAGATACGACGTTGCGGGCCAGCCGCGGCGCCGGCACCTGGCAGTATTCGGGAAATCCCCGCTCGTATTGCGGCCACAGACCATGCACCACAAAGGAGAAAGGCCGCCGCCCGCATTGCGGGTTTCGCGCGGCGCTGGCGGGATTGCGTTCGGTGCGGTCGGCGCAGAACGACGGCGACCACGACAACACCAGGACATAGTAATCGAATTGCCCTGGCTCGCCCTGACGGCGATCCTGGGCAGCCGAGGGCGCCGGGGCGCTAAGTGCGGAACTGATAATCGCCGCACAGGCGAGGCGACGTGTGAACGCGAGCCGTTTTGCGATTTGCGGCAGGATTGGGCGCGGCCCGGCCATGGCGCCAGTTACGGCCGCGCTGCGAGGCAACTCGGATTGTACGCCCAGTTGCGGTCAAGACCCACCACACACCATTCGACGCCGTAATCGGCGCCGATCCAGCCGCCGTCCTCGATGATCGAATAGTTGAGCCGGTGCGATGTGCCGTCAGAAAGGCGGACGGAAGCGGCGCAAAAGCGCCGCGGCATGGTGCCCGAGGGCCACGGCTCCCACGCGATCTCCCGGATCTTTTCGAAGCCCACGATGGTGAGGGGCGAATTCCAAAACCGGCCTTCCTTGGTGGTAAATCGCGCCGCGATCTTATTGAGCGGTCCGTGCTCGTCGCACAATGGCACATCGTTGTCGTATCTTGGTCCCGACAGCCAGAAATGCTTTTCGAGCCAGCCCGCGGCCCGCGCGGAACTGGCCGAACCGCCGACCGCAACGGCTAGCGCCAAGGCGATTGGAAGCACGCTTCGGCCCATGATTGGTCTCCCCAGGTCCTCTTAAGTGGATGACGGTGCCGCGGGACAACCTCGCGGTCAAGGGGAGATTGTGCATTCAGCCTCCCCCCTTCCCCCTTTTTCCTCTCCCGCATGCGCAACACGCAAGGCCGGTGGACAAAGCAGCCGGTGGACAAAGCAAGAGTGGAGAGGTGCTGGCGCCCCATGCGATTTGCCTACCTGATCAGCGCCAGTCGCCGGCCGCGGTTTGCACCACCGCGAGCGCCGCCACCGCTGCCGTGTCGGCGCGCAAGATGCGCGGACCGAGGGCAATTCGCGATGTCCGTGGCCGGCGCAGAAGCGACGCACGCTCCTCCTCGTCAAATCCCCCCTCTGGCCCGATCAGCACCGCGATTTCCCCACCGGTTTCACATGCACCCCCCAAATCGGCGCGCAAGGCCGCAACCGGATCGCCGCCCCGCGCGTCCTCGTCGCAGAATACGAGGTGGCACGCCGGGCCGAGCGCCGCGATCGCGGTGGCGAAATCGAGCGGCGCTGCGATCTGCGGAATGGCCAAGATACCGCACTGCTCCGCCGCCTCGATGGCGTTCGCCCGCATGCGGTCCAGATTGACGCGCTCGGCCTGGGTGTGGCGCATGATCACGGGGTGAAGCTTTGACACTCCCATCTCGACCGCCTTTTGCACCATGTAGTCGAGCCGGCCACGCTTGAGGGGTGAAAACAGATAATGCAGAATGCCGACCTCAGGTTGTTGTCTTGTTTGTGACTCAATCATGAGGATGGAATCCCGCCTGCCGGCCCCGGCGAGACTCGCGTTCCATTCGCCATCCGCTCCATTGAACACCAGGACGGAGTCGCCGGCCACCCTGCGCAACACTGTCGCGAGGTAATGGATTTGGGTGGCGTTTAGTGCGACCGTGTGACCGGCAGCAAGCGGTGCCGCAACAAACAGCCGGGGACTGCGAAAATTGTAGCGCGCCATGGTAAAACCCGGATGCTTGAGCTACCGCCCACCCTGGGAACTCAGGTATTATAGAACCCGCGAGAGGTGCCGGACGCCCGGTTCCCAGGGTAGGCAGGGACCTAAGGCCGGTATATCGCGGTTTAGCGGCCCTGGCCGGTGGCAAGTTGGCTTATTTCTGGCCGTATCGGCACGGTCTGCCGCCTTGTCGCCGAAATCAGGGGGTTGATTTTGTGGCTATGACCGAGTCGATAAGGGTGCATCCCTTGTGATGCCGATCGAGGCTTGAGGGAAACCACGTCATGGGGACTTGTCCGCGCCTTCTCCTCTTTGTTGCCATCATGATGCTCGCCGTCCACCAAGCCGCGGCGCAGACGCTGCCATGGCCGACCGATTCACCGCGGGCCGGGACCCCGGCGCCATGGCCCGGGGAGCGCGCGCCCGTCTCGCCGATGCCTGCGCCGACAATGGCGCCGATGGCGGCGGTGCCGCAGGCCTCGCCGTTCGGCGGCGGAGCGGGCACGCCGCCGCCCTGCATCGCAGAATTCGCCAAGCTGCGGGAGGACGTGCAGAAGCGGGGACTTGCCGCAAAGGCTGCGGGCCAGCGCAAGGTCAGCCGGGAAGAGATGTGCAAGCACATCACAGCCTACAGCACTGCTGAGCAGAAGTGGGTTAAATATACCGAAAGCAACGTTCAGACTTGCGGCATTCCGAGCGAGGTGGTGCAGCAATTGAAGCAGGTGCACCTCAACACCGAGCAGACAAAGGAAAAGATCTGCGCGCCGGCCCCGGCCGCCGCAGCCCCGAGCTTGAGCGACGCGCTTGGCACCTGGCGGCTGCCGCCGGACACCAAGAAGTCGGCTGGCGGCACTCTCGATACGTTGACCGGCAGCGCCCTCGCGCGATGAGCGAGGCCGCCGCGCCAGTTGCCGATTCGACCGGCAACTGGGTCGACCGGCTGGCGCCGGAGTGGGGGCGGCCCTATTTGCGGCTCGCCCGGCTCGACCGGCCCATCGGGTCCTGGCTCCTGCTCATTCCGTGCTGGTGGTCGGCGGGCTTGGCCGCGATTGCGGCTCACCAAGGCGGCCCCCGCCTCGCCCACCTCATCCTGTTTTTCATCGGTGCATTCGCGATGCGCGGCGCCGGCTGCACCTATAACGACATCGTCGACCGCGATCTCGACCGTGAGGTTGACCGCACGCGTTCGCGGCCGATCCCGTCCGGGCAGGTGAGCGTCGCTCAGGCCGCTGTATTCCTGATCGCGCAGGCATTGGTCGGCCTCGCCGTTCTCATGCAGTTCAATGCCTTTGCCGTCGCGACTGGCATCGCCTCGCTCGCCATCGTGGCGATCTATCCGTTCATGAAGCGGATCACGTACTGGCCACAGATCGTGCTCGGACTCGCCTTCTC
>JASHYD010000545.1 GCA_030043175.1 Xanthobacteraceae bacterium
CGCAGGGGGATACGGGAAGGCGTGAGGCTAATGATCGAGCAAACAAACCGATCGTGGGTTTTGGCGAGCGCCGCGTCCGGACCTTGCGTTTGCCGCAATCGGCACTCGAGAGGCGCGCATCACTCACAGCCGATGAACGCCGGCGGAACGACCGAGTGCATATGCTTGCAAAGTCAACGGTCTCACCGGGCCGCCAACGACTGGAGGCATCGGCGATTCGCCGCAAGTTCGGCCTCATAATAGGCGATATCTGCGAGCAACAGCGGATTCTGCACCGCTATTTTGCGCGATTTGTCGAGGAATTCGACGAGTTGCTTGAGGCGGAGCGCTTCCTGATCGGCAGGACGCGAACAGTGCGCGGCCGGGAAACCGTTTGCTGCGTCCAAGGGCTGCACGGGTCCGAGAGGCTGCGCATGGCAGCTTGTGACGACGCCGACAAAGACGCTGGCGACGACCGCAAGTCCAGTGAACAATCGGCGGGACGTGCTCATGGCGACTTCCATTTTGTTATACAGCGAAAATTCTCACCGATACGACGAATATGTATTCGTCGTTCCGACACCTGGAAGGTTCATTAACGTTAACAAAACCGTTACCGGTCCAGCCCGCCGAAGTTGGGAGCAAGTGTACCAACAACTGTCGCTGGTGCGGGAGACGAGGCCCTCAGGGCGCCATGCCGCTCGTCGCGGGCATTTTCGTGCGGGCCTCAGCCGCGCGTGAGCCCCCACGGCCGCGACCCCGAAGGGCCGCAAACCCCGCGGGGGCCCCGACGGGCCCCCCGCTGATGAAGAGGTTCGAAATCCCTGGAACGCGCCCTAGCGGGCCTGCTGGATCGCTGTCAGCATCCACGGCCCGCCGCTGGCGCGCCGGAAGGTCCACGCTTCAGCGACCTCCTCTGGGCCGCCCTCGACAACGCGGCCGCTCGCCCGGTCAATCGTGACATCGTTGAGCGTGAACCGCATCGCAACGGTCGCATAATCGGTGCTGCCCTCGCGCCATGCTTCCGCAAGATCGCCTTGCAGGAGCTTGACATCAGAGATGCGGTTCACGACGCCGTGGCTCGCGTTCTGTGCCAGATCCTCAGAGAAATAGGAAACCATTTCGGGCGTGGCGCGGCTGCGCAGCGTGCTCAGATCCTCTTTGCCGTACGCCGTTTGGATTTCGCCGAGCAAGCGCTCGAACGCATCGTAGTCGCCATTGGTGATGCCCACAGCGTCGCCGCGCTGAGGAGCGCCAGCGCTGCCTGCGCTCTGCCCGCCGCCGAGACCCACGCCTCGGAACATGCCCATCGATGAGTTGTCGCGATAGAGCGGTCCAGCATAGGCGGGCTCGTTGCGACGCTGGAACCAACGCCACAGGAACATGGCGATGAATGCAATCAGCCCAAGCTGGAAGATGAGCCCCAGGAAAGAGACCAGACCGAAAACGCCACCAAAGAAGCCGTGGCCGAACAGGAGACCAAAGAGGCCTGCACCGAGGAAGCCTGCTGCAAGTCCGCCCCACAACCCGGAGCGGCCGAACAAGCCTCCCGTCCACGGTGTGAAACCGGGCCGGGGACTGCCGAAATTCGGCTGTGTCGCACTACGTTGCATCGGTGAGGTCGATGGCATGGTCGATGTCGGCGGCGGTGCCGAGAACGTGCGCGATCCGCGGCTGCCCAGGCTTAGACCTCCGCCAATGCGTGCATCGGCGCCGGAAGTCAGCAAGCCCGTCGTGGCCGCGACAATTGCCATAGCCGTGAGAACCCGACAAATTTTGCGGAACATCAGCTCCTCCTCAGGCGGCCCGCGACCGCCGCGCGGTGCTCACACGAACACCGTCCAGCCGAATATTGGTATGTGACGGGTGATTTGATAAGGGGTGGCGCATGTTGTCGCAGCCAGCTGGCTTGCCGCCCCGGCGGGCAACGTCGGCGCTGGTCCGGCCGCGCTGCGTCGTGCGGGTGCCGGCGTCCGCCTCGTGCTTGGCCGATGCCGAGTTCTTCAGGCGAGTTCTGCCATGGCAATCGCCGTGCTATTGTGATCGAGGCGACGAGGGACCGGCTCAAGTCGCTCCCTTGCGCGGGGCGATTGTCACGACGGCGATGGCGCATAACCCTTGCCTCCTGCCCCATAGAGCCTCGGCGCTAACATGAACCGGAGGACGCCAATGAAAATCACCGGTTTGCGTCGCACAGTTGGCGCCGCCGGGCTGCTGACGTTCGCGATGGTTGCAGGAGCGGGCGGGGCGGCCTCGGCGCAGCCCGATCCGGCGGCGAATTACCCGAACCGGACCATTAAGATCGTGGTCGGGTTTGCGGCCGGAGGCGGCAACGACATCATCGCCCGCATTATCGGCCAGAAGCTCCAGGACGGCTTTGGCCAGAGCGTGATCATCGAGAACAAAGTGGGCGCCGGCGGCAGCCTTGCGGCCCTTTCCGTGATGGCAGCGCCGCCTGACGGTTACACGCTGTTGGTGGGCGCGAGCGGTGCGATGAGCATCATCCCGGCCATCTCGGTAAGGCCGCCTTATGCGACGCTCAGGGATTTCGCGCCGATTTCCAATCTCGCGTCGTTTCCGTTGATACTTTCGATCTACCCGTCACATCCGGCGAAAACCGTGCAGGAATTGGTGGCGTGGATGAAGGCCAATCCGGACAAGGCCAACTACGCGACCGCCTCGTCGGCATTCACTTTGGCGACCGAACTCTTCAAACTGCGCACCGGCGCGCCGGCGACCGCAATCCCCTACAAGAGCAGCAACGAATCGCTCGTCAGCGTCATCGGCCGGCAGTCGCTGTTTACGATCGCTGATCCGCCGCCGACGACGCCGCAGGTCAAGGGCGGCCAGGTCCGCGCCCTCGCGGTCACGTCCAGTACGCGGTTGGAAGACCTTCCCGATGTGCCAACCATGGCGGAGGCCGGCGTGTCCGGCATGGAGGTCGGCCTGTGGAGCGGCGTGTTCGCGCCCGCCGCGACGCCGCCCGGCATCATCCGCAAGCTCGAAACGCAGGTGCGCAAGGTCATGCAGATGGCCGACGTCAAGGCTCAGTTCAAGGCGATGGCGACGCCGACCGTCGGCAGCACAGCGGCGGAGTTTGCACGCCTGATCGACACCGAAACCAAGATGTGGGCCGAAGTCGGCCGGGTGGCCAACGTGAAGCTTGAGTGATGTGGAGACGGCGAGGTGGGTTCGTTTTGAGGCGGGGCCGGACATGGAACGGCCGGTTATGACCAAGCGCATTTCTTGATAAGGGCGACCCGGCGGGTGATGGCCCGGGTCAACCATGCACCCGGACAAAACACCAAGCCGG
>JASHYD010000546.1 GCA_030043175.1 Xanthobacteraceae bacterium
GGCTATTGGAAAGATAGGGGATATCAACGCGAAGCCATGTTTGAGGGGCGGAGATAGCGGATACGCTCCCAGCTGCAAGGCGGCAGCTGGGAGGCGGTCATGAACTCCTTCTTCGAGCACCACAAAGACAGCATCCGTTGGCACTATCGTTGTTTTGACCGCATTCTGCTCAATGGACTGATTCAACCTTTCCAGCAGCCGGAGCGGGTCGTCGGCTTCTTCAATACGTATTGACAAATCTATCCGGTGACGCGGTCCACCTTGCGCGACATCGCTAACCCTCAAGGCGCGTGAGCCCGCGCGTATCAATGACCGGGACTTGTCCCTGCCCCCTGTTCTGGAGGGGGAGTTGGCAATATTCGATCGGATTGGATGAGGGAATAGGGGGAAGTCTCCCTCGAGAATGGTGATTAACCGATCCCCGAGGGAGGGTAGACTGTCTCTTTAATCGGCCAAGACAAAAGAGACCCCCCAATGTGCCACACGGCATTGCTGGACGCCAAGTTCCATTCGTTCCTCCTGCGCATCGATGAAGATCTGGCCGCTGAGACCCGAGCGCGGCGCTGCCGTCGGTGCGGGTGCAAGCTGCACCGCGATCGCTATCCTCGCAAACCGCGCGGTGGTCCGCGCAATCTGGGTGAAGCCTATCGGCATCGCCTGAGTTTCACTTGCTCGATTTGCGACAAGCGCCATACGCCGGCGTCGGTGCGTTTTCTGGGTCGGCGCGTCTACCTGGCGGCCACGGTGGTGCTTGCCAGTGCCGTCCGTACCGGTCTGACCGACTGGCGGGTGAGCCAACTGACGGAATGGATCCGGGTCCCCAGGCGCACGCTCGAGCGCTGGAGAGCGTGGTGGCTGCTTGAGTTTGTTGGCACCCGGTTCTGGGTGACCGCGCGCGGGCAATTTATGCCCCCGCCGGCAGCCGCCACCCTGCCGGCCAGTTTACTGGAGTGCTTCAAGGGACCGGATCTGCCGTCACAACTCGTTGCGGCGCTGCGATTTCTGGCGCCGCTCGGTGAGGGCCCCTGAAGTCCTGCTATCACCCCGCAGAAGATGGAGATCGCATCGAACATCCAGCTCACCATAGGCTGTTGCTCCTGACTCTGGGAACGCGCCGAGGGGCGCCGCAAAGGGGAGGAGCCTGTGATGGTCGATCGAGGAGATCCGGCCGATCGCGATCGCTGGGCAAGGCTGCGCTTTGCGATCATCGGACCGTTGCTGGCGGCGCCGCCTGCCAGAGGCGACTTGCAGACCGCGTTGCGCACCTTGGCGTCTCGCAGCTGGCAGCATCCGATCACCGGTCAGCCCACGCGGTTTGGGCTATCGACGATTGAACGATGGTACTACGCAGCAACCCGGGCCCGACTTGATCCGGTTGGGGCGCTCAAGACGCGAGTCAGAACCGACGCCGGCCACTCGCGGACGCTCACGCCGAAGCTGCTCGAGGCGCTTCATGAGCAATACCGCCATCATCCCGGTTGGTCCGTTTCATTGCACTACAACAATCTGCAGGCGTTATTCGGCGAACAGCAAGTCCCCTCCTATGGCACGGTGCGCCGCTACATGGCGTCCCAAGGACTTCACAAGCAGCGCCGTGTAGAAGCCAGCAGACAGTTCGCTCCCCGCGAAGTCAGGAGCTTCGAAGTCGAGCATGTGAACTCCTGTTGGCACCTTGACTTCCATACCGGCTCACGCGGCGTGCTGACCGCCAAAGGCACCCGAGTCAAACCGTCAGCGTTATGCATTCTCGACGACCACTCTCGGCTGATCTGCCATGTCCAGTGGTTCCTGGACGAGACGGCCAGAACTCTGGTTCATGGCTTCTGTCAGGCCCTGATGCGGCGCGCCGTGCCGCGATCGTTGTTGACCGATAACGGCGCAGCCATGATGGCCGAAGAGTTCCAGAACGGCCTGCACGCCCTCGGCATTTTGCATCAAACAACTTTGCCGTATTCACCATGGCAGAATGGCAAGCAGGAGCGCGTATGGGGCCACCTCGAAGGCCGGCTGATTGCCATGCTGGACGGGGTGAGCGAACTTACCCTCGATCTGCTCAATAACGCGACCCACGCCTGGGTCGAACGCGAGTACCATCAAACACGCCATGCCGAGCTGGGCTGCACGCCGCTCGAATGTTATCGCGCCGGGCCTGACGTCGGCCGCGAATGTCCGGCGTCGCAGGTTCTGCGTCAAGCCTTCCGCATGGAGGTCAAGCGCACCCAACGTCGATCTGACGGAACCGTTTCGCTCGACGGGCGCCGCTTCGAGATTCCATCCCAGTTTGCCCATCTCAAACATCCCCACCTACGGTACGCTCGCTGGGATCTCTCCAACGTCGATCTGGTGGACGCGCGCACGGGCGATATCCTGTGTCCACTCTATCCCCTCGACAAAACCGCGAATGCTTCCGGCCAGCGCCGCCTGCGCAAGCCGGCGGTGGCAGCCGCGCCGCCACGGCGCGATGAGGCGGCGCCGCTGCTGCGCAAGCTGATGGTCGAGTTTGCCGCCACCGGTCTGCCACCGCCGTATTTGCCGGAGGAGGAGGAGCCGTCGTCATGAACCAAAAGTTGCTCGGCCTCTACGGCCTTAAATTCAACCCGTTCTCGCCCGACCTTCCGACTGAAGCGTTGCTGCAGACCAGCAAGATCGACAGCTTCTGCTGGCGCGTCGAGAACAGCCTGGTGCGCGAAGGCGGCTTTGCGCTCATCAGCGGCGATCCAGGCACCGGCAAGAGTGTGGTGCTCCGGCAGCTCGCCGAGCGACTGGCGCGACAGCGCGAGCTCGCCGTCGGGGCACTCACCCATCCGTCCTCACGGCTTGCCGATTTTTATCGCGAGTTGGGGGAGCTCTTTGCAGTCTCGCTCCAGCCTCACAACAGGTGGGCCGGATTCAAAACTTTGCGCGAACGGTGGGCCGCGCATCTTCAGAACACTCTGCTGCGTCCTGTGCTGCTGATCGATGAGGCTCAGGAGTTACAACCTTCCGTGCTGTGCGAGCTGCGCCTGCTCGCCGCCACCCAGTTCGACTCCCGCATCCTGCTCAGCGTGGTGCTTGCCGGTGATGCACGCCTGAACGACAAGCTGCGCCGCGACGAGCTGCTGCCTCTGGGCTCGCGCATCAGGATGCGCCTGACCATGGAGTATGCCAGGAGCGAGGATCTTAATGCCTGCCTCGCGCATCTGCTCGACAGCGCAGGCAACCCGACGCTGATGAGCGAGGCGCTAAGGACCACGCTATGCGATCATGCCGCCGGCAACTATCGGGCACTGACCACCATGGCGGGCCAGCTTCTCACCGTGGCGGCAGAACGCAACCTCACTCAGCTCGACGAGAAGCTCTACTTTGAGGTCTTTGCTCCTCCGGATCCGCGCAAGCGACGGGTCGGGGCGACGCGTCCATGAAGGCTCTGCCAACAACCCGTGCGGCGCAGCTCACCACGCCGCAGCGCGACGAGCAGCCGTGGCTGATCGAAGGTCTGTGGAGTGACTGCTTGTGCTCGACCCGCTGGTTCGTCTGCACGGTATCGATGAGAACCTCGCTGCCGAGGTCGCCCCACTGCTCGGATATCTACGCAGCCTGCAGCGCTGCCACCGCACTGCCGTAGTGCTGGTGCACCATGCCCGCAAAGGCGCCGCCCATGAACGTGGTGGCCAGGCGCTCCGGGGGTCTTCCGAACTCCACGCCTGGGGTGACTCCAACCTGTATTTGCGCCGTAACGGCCCACATTTGAATCTGAACATCGAACATCGTGCGGCGCCAGGTGCCGATCGCTTGCAGCTCACGCTAAAAACCAACCCACCGGCCCTCGCTCTCGAGCTCATGAATCAGCAGCCTGCTGAATCCCAACCCACCCAACCGTCCGCCAAGCAACGCATCGAACAGATTCTCGCCGAAGCTAAAACACCGCTCTCGCAGCGCCAGCTGCGCGATGCCGCGCGCATCCGCACCAGCCACGTCGCTGAAGT
>JASHYD010000547.1 GCA_030043175.1 Xanthobacteraceae bacterium
TTGCGATCTCCTTGAGGGCCTCGCGGTTCCCCCAAGGAGATCCTATGATTTCGTGATCCTACTCTCGCAGCTGTAGAACTGCCTCTATTCGCTCCGGCAGAGCCGGAGGCTTAGCGGGAGAGTTAGTAACCGTAGTAAACTCGGGATCGTCCTCCGAGGCTCACTCAGAATCGCGTAAAAAAGAAACCCGATGGTCAGTGACTCGAAGAGCGTCCGACGCGGCGGAGAGCGCAAAGAACGCGTCCAAGACGAGGGAGGGAGCCGTCCATCCACCGTCCGGGCTGGCCGTGCGACCAACTCAATATACGCAACCCTGTTTTTTTAGTTTCTTTACTCGGTGCTTTTGATAATCGGCAACGGCCACCGCAAAGGGGAATGGTCGCGGCACATGGACCTGCGTCAACGACACAACGAGTGCGCCTCCACCTTCTTGGAAGGGAAGCATATGACAGACAATACCACCCTCATCACCCGCATACGACAAGTCTGAAACCACGTGACGCGTATGGTCGGCTAGAACGTCGCCGTGAAGGCGAAGATATTTGATGAGCCGTTCTTTCAATTTAACTTCGAACGGCGCAGCGGCCTTTAATGCAGCCAACAACCACGTGGTTTTCTCAGGATGGTCTAGCATCAGCCTCGCCTTACCGAATCAGTGAACCTCACACAGAATAGGGCACTTGGCCCACGCGGTCACCCGATACGTTTGAGAGCTGTGCAGCTCGGTGGCTGTTGTGGTATGGCTGTCGTGTTGCGACATCGTTGCCGACGCGTCTCTGACCATTGGCAGAGACCCTTGAATATGTGAAGCAACCCATCGATCAGGCCCGATGTGTTGCGCGGCAACGAACGGATCGCTCCAGGCGGCGCGCCGGAAGAGCGGCCTCGCCGCTTGACGATGCGCCTCCAGCCGTAGAAGTGGCGCACTTGCCCATCTTGCGTCTTGCTGCTCGGTGCTGAAAACAGATTCGATGTGCGGCTCACTTAGGCACGTATGGCCCACGAGACGCGCCGAGGGGTGTGAAGTACTATGTGTCACCGCCGCTGATCGAATAGCCGAAGCTCTCGTATCCTCTCACCCGCTTCTCGCTCATCCGCTTAAGCATCGGCACGGCTTCATCTCCATAGTCGTAGACGATGACCTCCCGCTTGGTTGGACACAATCGATGCAAGCGCCCCACGTACTGCATGCGATGGGCATGGCCAAGAAAAGCGTATCGAGCCGCGCGTCGTCAAAGCCCTCGACGATGTAACGGCCGGTCGCGGTCAGGACCCGCTCATCCGCCGCGGGGACGTCGTCGAGCCGCTGCATGGCAGCCCGCTGTTGCTTCGTGCCCGTCGCCGAACGGAGTGAACGGATGATGAAGGCGTTGGTAGGTTCAAATCCTGCCGAAGACGCTCTGGCCATCGATTGCATCCGAAGATGCTGCCCCCTCCCCCGTCGTCCTCAGGGAACGTCACGTCGAGGGAAATCGGGGGCCAGACCCGATCCGTGATATCGCGACGAGTTGCGCACGCGGCCCTACGACATTGTCAGCGGTTGCCGGAGTCTATCAGCATCGCACATGGCCGGCGCAAGCGACCGTCATTCGCGGTGCGCATGGCGTCGGTTCGCCGCGCATCACTCTTTCACCGCTCGAGCAGTGGCCCTGACGATGATTGCGTATTTTCAGCCGGTTACGCGCATGCAAATCGGCGACGTGCTCGGCAAGGCGGTCAGCCGAATTTGATCGCGGCGCTAAGCTGCGCCGGGTCTTGTCGCCACCGGCCCGCGCAGTCCCCCTACACCTATGTGACGACGAACGGATTTCTTCAGCTCGGCGCATTGGAAAGCCTGCGCGATCTGCCGGATTTCGACCGCCTCGAAAAGCCGGTCTGCTCGGCAAAGCGCCGCTATCTCATGAGCTGCAGAGTGCCCTGAGGCTCGCAAACGAAGCCAAAGCAGAGACCGAAGACAGAGCGAAGCGGATGGTACGTGGCCGCATTTGAGGAATAAGCTGCAAACGATCGATTGTCCCGCCGCCTTACAATGAGCTGTCCACACCCGTCTTTTACAATTGGTAACAAAGGGCGTACCTTAGAGCAAGTCAAACTCACCATAAATCCGTGAACGCAATTGGGGAGGCCGGTAAATGAAACTTGGTCGCAACGACCCCTGCCATTGCGGCAGCGGGAAGAAATACAAGCACTGTTGTCTCAACGCAGGGGCTGCCCCAGTTACCGCCCCCGCCGACATTACGTGGCGCCGGCTACGTGCGCTCCTTGACGGCTATCCGACCGACATGCTGCGCTTCGTCGCCGAGGCCTATGGTCCGTTGGCGATGCATGAGGCCTGGGGCGCGTTCACGGGCGATGATCATCTTGAGTACGATCCCGATACGCCGCTCCTGCAGCTGTTCATGCCGTGGTTCTTCCACAGCTGGACGCCCGATCCCCTCGCCACCGAAGTTGCGACTAAGTCTCTGCACGACGTGCGCCCCACCGAGGCGTATCTGGCCGCCAAAGGCCGTCGGCTCGATCCGCTCCTCCGCCGTTATCTCGAATCCCTCCTGACGGCCCCGTTTACGTTCTTCGAAGTCCTGACCTGCGATCCCGGAGCCGGAATGATCTTGTGCGATGTCATGACGCGGGAGGAGCATGCAGTTACCGAGCGCAACGCGTCGCAAGGGATGCGCCGCGGCGATCTGTTGTTCGGGCAGCTGGCGTCAGTAGACCGGTTGAGGATGCTCGAAGCGTGCAATGGCTTTGCTATTCCGCCGATGGAGAAAGCACCGATCATCCAACTGCGGGCTCAGATCGCGTCAGCCTACCCAGCGATCACCCATCAAGTCCTGCGGGACTGGGATTTCGAGTTGCTTGAATTATTTCACGGCATTGCCGATCGGCTGTTCAATCCAAAGCTGCCTATCTTGCAGAACACCGATGGCGAGCCCCTTTCGCTGCAGAAGCTCGTATTCGACCTCAATGTCGCGCCACAGACCGCGTTTGATGCGCTGAAGCAGCTCGCTCTGGACGAGCCGGACGAACATCTGCTGGAGAATGCAACACGCGATGCCAAGGACAAACTGACGGGCGTTCGTTTCTCCTGGAAAAAACGCGGCAATAAGAAGCATGCTGAATGGGATAATACCGTGCTCGGCTGGATCGAGATCGACGGTACGCGTCTCATTGCGGAAGTCAACTCGGAGGCGCGCGCCGATGCAATGCGGAAGAAGATAGAGACGGCACTCGGCGAGGACGTTCGTTATCGTGCGAGCGAAATCCAATCGCCGGAGAAAATACTTGCCGACCTGCGGGCGGGTGGCGGCGTGAGCGGCGGCGGCGCCTTCGAGGAGCGTAACCAGCTGGCCGAACATCCCGAAGTGCGCGAAACAATCTCCGCCATGATGGCGGCCCACTGGGAGCACTGGGTAGATCAGCCAATCCCAATTCTGGGAAACCGGACGCCGATGCAGGCCGTCAAGAATGCGGATGGACGCGAAATCGTCGAATCGATCGTCATTCAGGCCGAACGGGACGGCCGCAGACAACATTTGCAAACGGACGAGGATGTGTTCCGAAGACTGCGTGAGAGACTTGGTCTTGCTGGAAGCCGATCGACGACCGGCGCAACCCGGCAGGGGCGTGCTTTTGTTCGTGAATCATAAAGGCCGCAGTTATCCGTGACAGCGAGGCAATCAGCTGCTTTGACAATTCTACGCTCAAGGCCACAGTATCTCTCCGATAGACCCGGCTAGTTAGTTAGGCGGCTAAGCCCATCGTAATCTTCTTTGAATCGCTGGGAAAGCGCCATCCCAAGAGCAAAAGTCGTGGGAGAGAGGGAACTCCGGCTGAAACCGTAATGCGGCTGATGACCCCCTGCTCCACTCACCCCATCGTCGGTCATCCATGCTGACCAGATGACTGACCAGCAGCTCGCGGATTTTGCCCGCTCCCCAATGCGGCTTGTCGCGCTTCAGGTTGACAATCAGGCTCTCGACTTGCTGAGGCAACTGGTTGGCATAGCGCACCGGACGCCGCGAGCGGTCGGTCAGAGCGAACAAGCCGTGCTCTCTGTACCGACTGTAGATCTTGTAACCTGTCTTGCGGGATATACCGAACTCCCGGCACACATCGGACATTGACTCGCCGTCCAGCAGGCGGCCGACGAAACGAAGTCGTTCTTCCACCGAACTCACTTTCCACGGCATCTACACCTCTCGCGTAAAAAGTGCGGGAAAGTGTAACCCATGTGTCCGGTACGAAATGGAACCTATGTCTCGGGTCGCTCAAACACTAAAAATTCCTGAGGTGGCTTAGCTTCCTGCGTGCCGTCGGTCGAGCAGCAGTGCCACCCGCAGGCAAAAGGCTCGGTTTTTCAAGCCTCTTTTCGGCACTGCCCATTCAAAGCGGCCCGGAGGGCGCCCATGAACAGCGACGATGACGAGTTCAAGGTCCTGCTGGGACGCATCGGCAATCGAGGTGGCAGCGAGAGCTTCATCAACCAGGTGCTGCGCGCCATGAGGAAAGCCGGTCATGAAGGTTCGGCCGCCGGGAGCAGGGGGGCCCCGCGGTACAACCGATTGACGTTCGGGCGCGGCGGCACCGCGTTCGGCCGCAGCCGGGTCTTTGCCGGTCACCGCCGTGTCGTGGTGAAGGCTACCACCCAGAACGTCATACGGGACACGCCCAAGGCCGGCGATCTCCGCCGGCCCTTTGCCATCACTGTGCATCTTGCGCAGCTCCTCGACTCAGGACGGAGGGCTTGCGGCCTTTGTAGACGCCCCTCTTCTTTGCAGCCTCGATGCCCGCCCGCTGGCGCTCTAGAATGAACCGTCGCTCGATCCCCTTACAGATCCCTGACCTGGCCGTCGGCCGACGCGGATGTGCTTGTCCACGTCACGCCCGAGTACGCGGTTGAGCTCCCTGTTCAAGCGGAAATTCGTTGTTCCGCTTCTGTTTTTCGTCCTGATTAACAGCAGCAGGACGCGCACCAAAAGCTCGGCGTGGCGCGGGTGCTTCCTTACCGAGGCGCGGTCCCCAGCGCGGGCGGCGCGAGAGAGGGGCGAGCGATCAATCGCCTTCGGACAGCACGCATTGCCCTCGACCGGGTAACGTCTGCTGCCCTGTCGCTCGCGGCGTTGCTGCCGCGAAATACTCGAACGCAAAACGCCCGTTGTCGGTGCGAAATCCTGGCGGCCCAAACGGCACGACTAGTTCGGGTCCCAAAGATCCCTGCCACGCGATCTTGCCGTCGGCCGTGACCCTCAGGTCCTTGCCGTGAAGCGCGGCCCGCAAGGTATGGACCTCTCCGGGATGGACGGAGGAGGCGCCATTCTGCGACTGGAAATTGAGGTATCCGCGGGCGCCGCACTGTTCGTGGGTGTGTAGAGCCGGATTTAGCTTGATCGAAACCGCCACCCCTGTATCGGGCTCGATATGCCACATGGCATAGATCAAATTGCAGCTGTCTGCGGCCTGCAACTTCAGCCCGATCTGGCGCCGCACTTCGCCGGACGCCAAGGCTTTGCTCCCCTGACTGGGCCCGAGATATTGGAAGCGAATCTCGGCAGTCTGATCAGTCGCATTTGTGGCGGCGGCTTGAACAACCGCCCGTGAGCTCGGCGTCTCGATCGCGAGCCGGCCGTTTGCGAGAACCGAGACGGCGCCGTTCGTGACGCAAAGGCGATCGCGGTCGATTCGCTGCAGCGGAGGCCCCTGCTGCGCAACGACGATTGACGCGAGGGAAACAATGGCGAGGCACGCGCCCGACGTGCGCATGACACTCTGCAATGAGGTTAGGCACCGACATGCCCGCCTCATGAAGCCTCGGTAGCGGCGTGGGACCTGAGAACTCATCGATCACCTCGTCAGCGAATACGCTGGTTGATCCGGAAATCTTCGATGGCGCGTAGCGAACATTTCGCCTCGCTGTGGTGGCAGTCCCGCAGGACGCGATCGGCAGCGAACCCAGCGGGCCTCGACGCCTTAGTCAGGACTAACAATCACAAGGCGCTCGCCGTGAATCGACAAGATTTCCGCCAAATCGCCCTGTCTACGTGGCGAGATCGGCCAACTCGAGCGGAATGTCCAGGGCTCAGGATGAAAATCGGCGGAAAGCGGGTTGGGAGCGGGCTCACCGACCGCAAAAATCTGCCAGTCGCCCTTCGGGTCCCGCCGCTTACATCGGTCAAATGCGTCTCGGTCGGCACTGACCAAATCGGGTAACGCGCTCGATACACCCCAGCCGACGTGCGATATTGCGATCGCCTGGAAATCCGCTTGCTGGGCGTAATCCGCAAGATGCTGCGGACCCGGTCGGTCACCAGCGGCACGCTCGCAGCCGAAGCGGACGCACTGGTGGCAATGGCGTCGGTGGTGGGCGGGGAGCGCGACGCATACTGGACGACGAGAACCGCTTCGGCCCGCCTTCGGGTCGTTCCGGACGGGCCGCCTCCCTCGCGCTGAAAACGGCAGCACGGCTCGGAATCCACCATGCTCCGGCGGACGCGGCAACCTCGAGTTGGGCCGGACCTCTGCGGTCCGGGTTTTTCAAACCGCCTCAAAAGGATTGCATTTCTGAGGATTGGTCCCGCTGCCAGGATCGGCCGCGGCGACAAGGCATCGCTCGTGGGCGCGGGAGGTCTGATCTTCCGCTCATGGTCCGAGCTTATATGGGTTATTTGAGCTAACTAGGCGGACGAAAAATATATGAAATTCGGGTGTGGCGTGCAGGGTAAAGCGCAGGCCAAAATCGCTAAGTGGAACCGAGTTACATATAAGCCAGAAATTCAACGGCCAGACATCGAGCACCCTTCGGTGGCCAACCTGGTAACCTCGCTTCCGTAGTTGCTTTTGTAGGTCATGAAAATGTCACACATCAGCGGACTATCTCTGAACGCGTCGCGTACCGTATTTCGCCAGCCCGTGATACCAGTCTCGGCCCCCAGGAAGTGTGGAAGCGTTAGGAGGGCGCCGAAAGAGGCTATTCTGAGTTCGGCAATTCCCGCCGCGAGATCATAATCTTTATCTCCTGGAGAGATGGGCTTTCTATCTCGAAAATATGGTCGCATTGATGGGTGCTCCACAATAGATTTGTCAATATCCACGCTTTGAGACACCATTTGTTGGTACCCAGTCATACGCAAATTTTCGTCGGCTTGTCGGAGGGCCCGATAACTAATTACAATTGATCCAAGCCCCACAAGCGAAACCAGCAGACTTACAATAGAGGTGAGGCGAGGGAACCAATCAATGACCTTTTCCGTCATGTCGCCTCCGCGTGGGCCAAGGGGCCAGTCTCAAAATCCCAGCACCGCAGCATGCAGGGAAAGGC
>JASHYD010000548.1 GCA_030043175.1 Xanthobacteraceae bacterium
CACGCTAACTGAATTGTGACAACCCGAATGGGACGCCTCGATCAGGATTGGTTCGCTGGGGCGGTTTTGGTCTCTAGATTTTTGTTTTGAAAATCCGTGAGAGGACGAGTGCAACAACGCCGTTGGGCGTGAGTTGGCGATTGCGCCTTCGGAAATCTTCAGGCCGAACAGGCCCTCCAGCATCTCGGCCAGGCGCATGTAGCTGACCATCTGGCAGCCGTGAAGATAGGTGACGAGCGCGACGATGCCGGGGCCGAACGGGGAGCCGGGCGGCATGTCGGCGGGCGGCGCGGCGGTGGTGGTCTTGCCGCAGCAGGGGCAATTAGCGCGGTGCAGGTTGATCCGCGTCGTGATTGGCTTGATCGGCGGCAACTCGGCGTGGTCATAGGCGTGCGCGAGCGCCTGGCTGGCGGCGGCCAGTTTCGCGCCGCAGGCCCAGCGCTCGACGTGGATATCGCGCGTTACGTCGGGGTTGGGGCAGAGTTCGCGTGTTACGCCGGGGTGCCCTTTGCGGCCCTTCTTCGTGGTCGATCCGTTCGCGACGTTTGCCTTCTGTCCGCGCGATGGCGGCACCGATGAGTTCGTCGGCGTCTTCGGCGGCTTGCCGGCCCGGCCCTCGAGTTCGGCGATGCGCGCCAGCAGCGTCATGTTCTGCTCGTGGAGTTCGTTGACCCTTGCCTGCAGCGACTTGTTCTGCTCGTCGAGCTCGTCAATCCTCGCCACCAGGGACAGCACCAGTCCCTTCAGGGTGTCGGCGTTGAGCGAATCAATGTCCTCGGGCGGCATCCCGAGCTTGAATCAGACGGCGCCGACGCACTCAACGCCACAACACCGAGTCACAGCGCCGCAGGGGGTGAGTAAATGCCGAGATTGTGTCGGCCAGAAAAGTAGTCGCGCACCCGGCTGAATAATGATATCGCCGTCAGCCGAAGGGGAGCCGGGCGGACGAGTTAGGGTAAAAATTGCGAAGCGGCAGCGGCAATGCGCAAACAATAGGCTAACGCTCAAAATTTAGTACTAAATTTGTTATGGGATATTTTCTCCACAACCGAGAAGCTCTTAATAGAAAATCAAAAATTAGCATCTCTGATTCAAGAGTGCGAACTTCTCTCCAGAAAAGTGATTCTTCCGACCTTTCGCGGGGAACTTATCCCCAATCCAAATGCACTACAGATTGACAACGAAGGTACCGACGGAAAAGGTATGTGCATTCCAACTTTTGAGGATTGCAATGGATTGCTCGACGACAACCCGTACCTTGTTCGCAGGAACCTTTAGCCTGGGGCTCGCATGCGGCGTTGCCGATGCGGCCGATGTAGCGGTCAACGCACCGCCGCCGGCGCCCGTGCCCGTGTTCGATCAGCTTGATGTCCACGGCATTTTTGATCTGACCTTCGCGAACGATTACATGACACCGCGTGGGCTTTTGGTGACCCGCACCGGATTAACGACGCAGGCCTTGATGGGACTCTCCCTCGACATCTACAAAAATCCGGGTGGTTTCATCAACGACATCTCCATAGACTTTGGAACCTGGAACGATCTATGGAGCGGAGAGCACGATCCGCATGTCGGTTCATGGAACGAATTCGACTGGTGGGTAGGTACCAATATTAAATTTGCCCAGGCCTGGACGTTCGGCGTGCATTATTGGGAATTCCTGCCACCGGCGCACGATCTACCGACGAGCTTTCCGTCCACCGAGCGCAATATCGAGTTCGCGCTTTCCTATGACGATTCGTGGACGAACTGGCCAGTCATCTTCCACCCTTACGTGAAATTTTGGGATCACACCTCAGGTCCCTCGAATGTCGTCCTCGGTGAGAGGAGCGGCACGTTCGATGTGGAACTCGGCGTGGCACCGACGGTTGATTTAAGGAAATACTGGGGGATTCCAGTCACTCTGACCGCTCCCACATGGGTGACGGTTGGCCCCACCGGCTTCTGGAACAGGAATGACGGGACAACGAATTTGTGTGGTCCGCTGTCGAATCAACCCTGTGCATTGAGCAACGCCGGCGTGTTTGCGACTGGGCTGACGGGAAGGACGCCGCTCGACTTCTGGATTCCAAAGCGACTTGGCAATTGGTACGTGAAGTACGGATTCCAATATTACCATATCATCAACGATGCCTTACTCGCTGCTCAGGAACTCACGGCGGGTGCCAGTGGCATTTCGACCGTAAACGGTACTTTCCCTCAAGCCCAGCGTGACGTTTTCGTCGGCTTCGGCGGCATCGGATTCACGTTCTAGTTCCCCACCGGGCCTAGCCAGCGCATTGCTGTCTCGACGTTCGCCCCTCCTCTGCACCGTCCATACGACGCGGAATTATCGGTGCAGATGGCGGCCGAAATTGGCTAGAATCACCATCATGGCCGAGCCTCGGGGGCATTGGCGTCTCTCAAGTGCGCGGCTTCCTTTATGCCACGATTGAAAATCGCCTAACTTCGCTTCCCGTTCGGTGGCACAGACGTCATAGTCGTCGGCAGCATTAGTGCCGGCTCGGAGGGCTAGCGCACGGGCGCGGGGCCGGTTAGATCAACTCTTCCATTCCGGCCCTGCTCCAGTGCTGAGTGATCGAACGCGCGGCAAGTATTCCGATACAATAGCCAAGCTTCAACGCCTCGGAACATAGTTATGCCATGGCACGAAAGCGTAGCCTGGCGCGTAAACGTACCCCGGGTAGTAGCCGTAGTAGTGATAGCCGTAAGTGCCAGCCGCAAAGTCTGGCGCGCCGGCAGTGGCATTGCCGAAGTATTGCCAACTCTGCGCTGAGGCCGGCGCGACATCCACCAGAACCACGGTGGTGGTGGCAAGCGCCACGGTGCAGGCCAAAAATTTCGAGCTCATGATTGACTCCTGTGATGAGTGGGGGGCAGTCACCACTTAAGTCCGTCAGACGAGTTCTTGTTCCGCCGAAAACGAGGCCGATGTGGGCGTGGCCGAGGTGGCGGGCGACGGCCATGGTGCGCGTGCTGGCCGGGCCGTGATAGTGCCGGCGGCATGCTCTGGTTGCGAGCGGTTGCGACCTTTGTCCGGTCGCGGGTAGAGTCCGACTACTCGTATGGCCTGTCTTGCTCGATAGGTCGGGGCCGCTTTTTTGGCGCGCCAAGCGCGCTGTCCGAAGCCGTTCGCCGTGGATAAATGGACAAAGCTTCATATCGTGGGTAGCGGCAGAGTGTTACTTTTCGTTTGCGTGTGGTTTTGAAGTCCGGCCGCGCGTAGGCTCCGACCTCCCAGGTGACCCCGATCCCTGCGAAGGTCGGGGCCTCGGGAAATTGCCCAACGTCGGCGCCCAGCCCCGAATGATCTCAGGTCCTTCCTAGCGCGCACCGCCGTTTAGCGGGTCCTCATAAGCCAAAGTGACTGATGTCGCTCTTCGCAATTTGGCGAGAAAATTGATATCGCCTGCAACGGC
>JASHYD010000549.1 GCA_030043175.1 Xanthobacteraceae bacterium
GCAGTGCTACATCAAGGAAGGTCCTATCTGATAGGCCAGCTTTGAAGCCGGACTGAGGAAAACCCACCGTCCGGAATTTTAGGGGGGAGGATGGAAACGGCTCGTACCGCGCCATCCTCCTACCCGAGCGTAAAGCGGAAACGCCGAGACAGCCAAGCCTTCGCCTAAGGTTGCGCGCGCCGTACCTCTATCCCGACCGGGGCTACTCGGCAGGTCGCACAGTCGAGCGTCGCCAAGTACATGGTCAAACGGCGAGGTCTGCCCGGCCAAGGATGGCGGACTTTCTTGCATAATCACGCGCTGGACATTGCCGCAATGGACCTGTTCGTTGGGCTTCGACCTCTATGCTTTCGTCATCGTCCGCCTCGGTCGCAGAGATCTTGTCTGGACCAACGTCACAGCATATCCGACCGCTGATTGGGTCGCACGACAAATCACCGAGGCATTCCCCTGGAATGAGGCTCCGCGCTACATCATCCGGGACCGTGATCGCATCTACGGTGCAGTCGTCACACGCTGACTGCGCGCGCCATGGGCATCCGGGACAAACCTACCGCTCCGGCCTCACCCTGGCAGAATGGCTCTGTCGAACGGCTGACCGGATCCATTCGGCGTGAATGTGTGGACCACTTCATTGTCCTGGGCGAGGCACATCTGCGCCGGGTTCTGAAATCTTACGCACACTACTATAATGAAACGCGGACGCACTTAGCTTCGCATAACGATGCGCCGGTTTCTCGCCCGGTTCAGCGAAGCGGTATGGTCAGGTCACGTGCCATCCCGGGCGGACTTCATCACCACTACGACCGAGTCTAAGTTTTCGGTACCTACAATCATGAATATCATGAATCAGTAGGTCTGAAAAAAAACGCGAGTTGAAGATGTCCATGTATCTCGCGCGCTCCCGAAAAATCCGGAGATGAATAATATGGCAGTTCTTGAAGCAGTCGCTTTTCGGAGCAAGTCCAATTTGGCTGCATGCGCGTGGCTCGAAAAGAGCAAGACTGAGATGCATAGAAATCCGACATAGGCAAGGCATTTACGCACCATTTCGCTAACACTCCGGCGATAACAACTTCTGTCTGTCGACTTGCTTGTTCCAAATCTGGGCCGCGGTGGCTAGCGCTCTTCTGCGCGATGGTCTTGCTCTTAGTCGCGGCGATAACGTCACCATTGCCGCAGCCCGCTGTCAGTGCCGTCATTTCTATGACCATTCATCGAACGTAAGTACTGGTCGCGCATGACGGTCTCGTTTTGCCTTCAATTGACGTCACTGCAACGGATCCGGTTCAACGTCATTAACCTTGATACTGTCCTTGGTTGCGGGATCAGGACCTCGACCCTCGGCAAAGGCAAGTTCTTCGATGCGCCGTCCGTGCAGCAGCCCCGGGAGACCCAAGTTTCCTTCGACGCAGCGAGGCTCGTAATAAATTCTGTTCTCCTGCTCGCTCTGCCTCGTGAACTCTTGCTTGGCGGTCCATGGCCGGGTCCACACGGACGGATCTTCGATCGTTACAGCGTATTCGAGCGAGGCCGGCCCGGTGCGCGTCCAGCGCTCGACCAGGTGCAAGTTCTCGCGTGCGCCCTGAAAATCCGTTTTCGGACTGAAGTTCGTGACGTCAATGACGAGCGTATTGCCCTCCCAGTGGCCACGCGAGTCGCCATACCACTGGCGGATGTTGGACGGCAGATGCGGACTTGCGTCCATGACGATGTTGCGCTGCCACCCTTGTCCTTGACCCACGTCGTAGAAGATCGAGATGCCGCCTGGTGTCTGCACGATTCGCCGGAAACTGATTCCGCCAAACTCGGGCAGCCCGCTGGTCAAGCAGCGCTCCGCCAACGTGGCGTCCTCCGGACCATAATGGCGATTCATGCGCGCGGTGTTGTAGCGAGGAGGGAGTTCCGCGAATCGCGGCGACTGCGCCGGATCGTACTTGCCTCCGTTACACGCCACCTCCCTGTTTTTGCACGTCTCGGTCGCTTGCAACAGGGCAACACGAAACTCCCGTTCGGCGGCCGCCAGCCTCTGAGCCTGTGCGGTCAGCGACGGAAGCCGGCCATTGGGCGGATCGACAATCCTCGACGTGCGCGCGCCGGTGCGCTTCATGGACCTGAACACGTCGTTGTAGGCGCCGGCGACGTCGGCCTCGGTCCCGCGCTCTGCACGCTTGTCCCGGCTGGGCAGTGCCGATCGCTGTCTATCCAGTTCGGCTCGCTGTGCCTCGGTGAAAAATTCTTGGGCCGCATACCGGGGGGAGCGCTGCAGCGGCGTGTCAGATTCCTCGGTCCAAATGCCCTGCAGATCGGGGTCGCCCCAGGGCGTTTTCACCGCTGGGACTGGGGCTTGCGCCGTGACGGAAGCCGCTGGAGCCTGAGCCGACGTCCGTGTGATGGAAACCGAAATGCCGGCGCTGACAGCGGCGCCGGCAATGGCGACCGCTATAACCGAGCCTGAGAACCTCTCGCGCATGATGGTCTCCTTTGCCTTGCAGTGCCTTACTGCAACGGGGATTCCCCCATGAAACCCAAACTGGTCTGGATGGTAGCGTTTTTCGGCATGCGCCGATAGCCCGATCATGAGGGCCATCTAATCGTGAGGGCCATCTATTAGTGAATTGTGGCTTCCTCTCGAGACGCAATGGGCTGTCCGCCGGGTCCTCGCATCACAAACACCGCCAATCCGTGGAGTGGATGATGGCTAAGCGGAAGAAATCAGCAATTCGGCTCCGTAAGGGCCCCTCGGGCGCTTTGCCACCGGGGCCCGTTCTGAGACTATCGCATTTGATCTTGGCGCTGGCGCACCCACGGGTCTGACACAGGAGCAGTTCAAAGAAAGCCCTTGAGGGTGCATTCGCCGAGCAAATCAAAATCTTATTCTCGCAGCTGTGCAGAGGACTTACGACGGGCCTTCCGAAGCCCGATCCGAAGGCCGTCACAGATCGCTTTGCGACGGGGCTTCAAGCGGCGCGTGCGGCTTATGAGATCGTAAATAATTAAATAAGTTGATTGGATAATTGCAAACTCGAACGGCCGCTGCACGTCTCATGATCATCGGCGAACTGTTGACCAATCGCTCAAGATGCCGCGGCAAAACCAAGCCGGCTCTGGGTCTACGCCCCGACGACCGCCCCTGGAACGGACCCGATCCGTTGGCAGCGGTCTATCTCTACAGTCCCGATCGGAAGGCCGCTCTGCGCCACCTTTGCTGGTATGGCCGACTTCCCGATCGTCATCGTCAAGCATTCGAAGCCGAGTCGCCTCTCGACGATTGAAGTGGCGCTACTTTGTCGAGGGCACGGTGCGTCTCGGCAGGTTGGCAGAGGTCTAGAATCGGCTCAAAATGTTGTCCGGCGAGGAGGAAACCATCGAGGCGATAAGCAATTTGCGCGACCGCGGATGAAGATTTGCCGCTGCCGGACGACCCGCCGTGGTAAGTAATGCGAGCGTTTCCTGCGTCGGTATGGGCTGACGCCATGAGACACTGTTACGGAAACGCTCTCGCGATCGAGGGTCCAGTCGCACGCTAGGCGCCGGCGTCTTTGAACAGCAACCCTTAGTCAAGGCGGCCGTGTCAATCCAGCTCTATGAGCCGTGCGGCACGCTTATACGGGATAGTCATTGAAAAGACGCGGCCCGCTTTCAGACACATTGGTGAGCCGCGATATCCGTAGAACCCTGGGATGACCGGGGGGCTGAAGGCGCAGCTGTATGTGCGCTTGAATGATCGAAAATCCGTTTGCCAGTTCCTTCAGCTCGAACAGACGCTCGGGAGGCCCCCTACTTGGCGGTCATGTCCCGCCGGGTATTCTGGAAGAAGGTATTCCACCGACTCAATGCGCGCGCGGGCGGTAGGATGGCCATAGACAATGACATGGATCTGCTAAGGCATTGGCCCATATTCAGTCTGCTTGTCCACCCTCCAACAAGAGTGGATCAAGTGAAGGTGCTCCTCTGTTACAGGCTCTCCGTCGGCGACCGATTTCAGGATTCCATACATTGGTAACTTGACGACACGTGCCCTAATCGCCGACTTGAGCTGTTCCAACTCATCGACTTGCTGAGATCTGACCCAATTGGCGATCGAAGAGGATTCGCCGAATACTCGTCGAGGCCTCGTCGAACCGCCGGCGGCCGTTGCCGTCCCCAGCCCGTCCGGTTGGGCAATGACCACGAGTAAGGAGAGTGAAATGATGAACCGCGAATTCTACGCTGAAATGCACAAGATCATCCGAGAGCATGGCAGACACATACTGGGCGTCTTCAATTGCGAGGAAACCACCGGGCCGGAGTTTGCCTACACAATCGGCAACCACGACAAGGGGCTACCCGAACTGTTGGTGATTGGAACGCCAAAAGGAGGCTTTCTCAACGACCTCAGCCTGATCATGATCAACCGCGGCAAGCAATTCGCCGACGGCGAAATCGTTGATATCGGCGGACGATTTCCGGTCAAAGTCGTCGATGCCAGTCCAGCCGTTCGTGATGAATTCACCATTCAGGCTGGCCAGTATTACGGCACAGAGGATTACGCGGTTCAACAGGTGCTCATTCCTGACCGTAAGGGCCGGTTTCCAGACGATCCGGATTGTGATGAGCCCTACAAGAGCTTCGGTCCGCCGCAAGTTTCTTAACTGCCGCCGCGGGCGCCCGGGCGAGCGGTTCGCCTTGTCGTCCATCGGCGCCGGTGTGATATGATCCATCATGACCGTCAAACCTGATAATACAGGTCAGAAACAGGCCGACGCTTGGTTTAAGCCAGGGCAGTCCGGCAACCCGGCCGGCCGCCCTAAAGGCTCGCGTAATCGTCTTTCAGAGCAATTCGTGGCCGATTTCTGCGAGGTGTGGACGGAGCGCGGCATCGAGGCGTTGCGCAAGCTCGCGGTCGATGACCCCGCTGCCTTCGTCCGGGCCGCCGTCGCGCTGGTGCCGAAGCAGCTCGAGCACACCGGCGCCGATGGCGATGCTATCCAGATCGAAAGCGATCTCGGCGTGATCGAAAGACGACGCAGGGTGGCGGCATTCTTATTGAAGCTTGCCGGGCTCGATGAGTTGGGGGTGACCGATGCCCAAGAAGATGCCGACGCGGTTTCTGGCAGCGATTCTTCGCGACCGTCTTCTGCATGAGGGCTTCTCGGCAGCCGCAGAGTGCTGCGGAATGATCGAGCAGCTTCATGGGAGCCGAAAGCTCGAGAGCGTGCTCGTTGAGCTGGATCTAATGTTCGAAGCTGAGCGCGAGGCGTATGAGGGCCGCGCGCTTCATTAATTCTAGCGCTCGATATGAAATGACTTAGGCATCGCTAGTGCACCCAAATCCCGTCCGCGCCGTAAGAGCGGCCGCCCCAGCAAGTTCTCGCCGCAGTTCGCCAGCGCCATCCTGGCGCGTCTCTCGGGAGGCGAATCCTTGTCGGCCATCTGCCGCGATCCGGACAAGCCCGATCGAAATACCGTCCTGGCTTGCCTGGTAAAGGATGCTGACTTTCTGAGCAGATACGCGCGGGCGCGTTTGGCGGGCGCGGATGTCTTCGGGTCTGACCTGGTGTCTGACCTGCCCAGCGAGGAATGCGTTGGAGCGGCGTAACGAAGATAGATTTTCGAGGGGAAGCCAAATCGAACCAAGGCCAGGCATGGACTATACCACCATTCTGGAACGGCTTTCGATGGCCCGCCGCATGCTGACCGCCATGATGACGGAAGCAATCGAGGCGCGTTTGCCGTTGAAGCCGGCGATCTGGATGCGCGCGAGAGTGGCCACGATGGTTGCCCTAGATTGGAATGCATGAGTTCGCTTATATCGACCACCTGCACTGTGTTGGTGCAAACGCGCGATGTATGTGACGGCATTCACATCGTAGGGCGCTCAGATGGAAAAACAGCCGGCTAACTAACAGGCTGATGGGGAAACGGCGGTGACCACCTCAGGCCGAAGGGAGCAATTCGGCAGCTAACAACCGAAGGGTCCGGCGCGCGGAGATCTCAATTGTCGGTCCGCAGACGAGCCGCGGCTCACTGATCCGTGTGGCTCACGGCTCGCTTCGCTTACGCTGCTAGGAGTTTTGGCCTGTAGCCGGCGCCTAGCTCCCATTCCACCGCGCTAGACTCCCAGCGGTTCGGCTCGGCGCCGTACCAAGCCCGGACGGCGAAAGGCGATCTTGCCCCTCTCGGTGCCGTGGATCAGCGGCGTCCGGCGCCGACGCAGTAAATGCGGCCGACGCCGATCATTGCGATGATAGCGTCAGGAACCACCGCACTTCGCCCGACCGCAACCAGCGAAATGGACCAGTAGGCACGTGGGTAGACCTCCGTTTTCAAGAAACTTGGCCCCGCTGAGTAGCGGGCCAAGTCGGAAAGGAAGTACACACAATCAACGTGCTCCAGCGGTCGCCCGGTCTCCTTATCGAGCTTCAGCCGAGTGATGGCCAGCCTCAAGTTCTTAGGTATGCAATTCCTCGATCTGGCGCTTGCGGGGACGCCGAAGAGCTGCTTGTGAAGCGGCGACCCCGTTATCGCCGTGGTGAGCATCACGGAATACCAGGAGATGTTCCATCCTGCTGGGAAGTGAAGTCCGAGTTCTGCTGCGCCGACGCCCCGCCCGTCGGGCCGGTACCGCTGCCTTTAGCGCGGTCGCGGCCAATGCCGATAGGCCCCCCGGGTCTATCGGCTCCGTAACCGCGGTCCGCCAGCCATCAGTGCCGGTGAATGAACTTGTGGAACCGGCTCATCTTTCCACCGGCGGTTTTCTCCTGATAGAGGAACACCAGCTTGCGGGCGTCGAACTTGCCGAAGAATGAATCCCAGTCGACGGGATGGAGCTTTTCGTCCTTCACCCCGAAATCGAACCGCAGGATGCCAGCTGACTCCTTGCCGTGTTCGGTTCCTGTAACGCTGGTCGGATGACCGCCGCGTTTCTGCGCCCACTTGCGGATGGCGGCATGATCGCTGGTTGCCTTGGTTGCTGTCATGACACACCTCCATGTCAGTTCCGCGCGTTGAAAGATCGATTTTTTGGGAAAATCGACCCCGACGCCATCCTAAAGTTAAAACGCCAGCCGGTTTCGCCAGGTTCCCCGCTGCCAGTCGCGCCCGCGGGCGCGCTGAGATCGCCGGGCGTCCGTGGGCCACTACCGCCGAGCAGGCTGAATTATTCGGATGGGCGTGTAAGGAGATGCGCTCATGGCTCTGCGCGCAACGTGGCGCTTATTTCGCCGCGCCGCTCCCTACCCTGCGCAAACCCGCCGCGAAATCCGGTGCGCTCGAACTCACCGAGTAGAAATCGATGTCGGCTTCGTTGAGCTACGCTTGCAGGGCAGTGAGGCTAGGGAAGCGAATAAGAAAGCCGCCTCCGCGCGGCACCATTCCGACCGGACCGCCGGCCGGCGCTCTACGGGGCACGTTTCTTAACAATTTGACGAAGGTTTGCCGCACGTCGCGCTCAAATTCGGCCTCCGCTACGCCCGGCTGTTGAAAATAGAGTTGGTAGAACATACCATCCTCGTTGCGGGGCATGACTGAGGTGGGCTGTGCGGCTGACGGATTAAAAAACGCCACCGACGATAAGAACGGCACGCTCAGGCGGATCACCGCACGGAAACGATCGGGGCGTAGCAAAGCCGCGTGCCACGCGACCGGCGCACCCCAGTCGTGTCCGACGATTACCGCTTGTCCAACGCCCAGCGCATCGATGAGCCCCACCATATCGCCGAAGAGATAAGGCAGAGTGTATTGGTCGATCGCCTCCGGTCGGTCGGACTGACCGTAGCCTCGCATGTCGACCGCGACAGCACGGAATGCGGCCGCATTTCTGATCATATTCAGCAATCGGTGTCGCCGCTTCCTTCGTTTGGCAATCCTCTGGACAGGTGTCGTCTCCGTTCCGCAGGCCGCAGCCGGTGAGCGCTTCGGCGAGCTTCGGGCGATTGCTGCGCTTGCCGCTCTCGATCTCGGTGAACTGGGCAACCAGCTTCCATTTTGCCGAGCGCGGCCTCGACGACGCAGCCGCGCCGCCCCATCTTCCCTTTGCGAAGGGCTCCGCCATGAGGCCTTCGCCTTATTGGTTGGGGCTGGCTCACAAGGCCAACCCCTTCTTCCTTTCCTGAAGGCCTCAATCGATCGGTCCCTCGTTGGTGACCGAAACAATGACTGCGTTAGCCTTGGGAGGCTCGCTGTCATCAACTCCGAAGGCTTCGGTCAATTGTTTCTCGATGTCCTTCACTACGTCAGAGAACTTCGCCTGCTCTGCGCCCAGCACTCTGAACACAACCTCATACGTGTCCATTTGGTCTGTCTCCCACTCCGCGCCCGATTGCGCCAGTCGGATTATCTTGCTTCGGCATCATAAACGAAAAATCCCAAAGTGTGTCGAGTTGCTGCCCGAACTCTCGTGGTCAGGCCCCCACTAGCTTTGGAAAGATTGTATGAAAATCATCCTTGATGCGAAGTGAAGTGCTTCATTCGTGGTTGTGAAGAAAAGATTTGCAATATCGTACGGATAGATCGTGAGAAACTCGCACGCCAGCCCGGCGGCCTCAGATGCCTCTTTCTCAACCCTCGGCCTGCCCCGCAAAAAACGCGATAGGTGATCGCGACCGCAACCTTGGTTTCAGTGGAACGCTGCCACTCGATGGTGAGGTGTTGACCGACACGAAGGGCGGGAGCCTTGCGAAGGAAGTCGGCAGCGGTTCACCGGGCTTCCCGCATCGGAAGCTCGGCCTCTCGTGTCGTGATGGCTGTAAGCCTGTCACTCGGACGCAGGCCAGCCTTGACCAGCGGGCCTCGAGCATCAATGAGGGGCTCTTCTACGCCACCGTAGAACCCCAACCAGCGAGCACCATCTGAGAGAGGCGTCGACGCCTGACGGGGCTTATCTGCGATAGCTTCAGCCTGCTGGCGAGCATTGTCGGTCGGCCATTCTCAGGTGAGTTCGCCGATAAGACGGCGCCGTCCTTCTTCCCGGATATGCCGGGCATGGAGGTGCTGGCCTATCACACCGCCGATATCCAGTATCTATTCCCGCTCTGGCACGGCGGACCGCTGGGCATTCCCCATCCGCTGAACCGCAAGCAGATGATGCTGTCCGATCAACTTGTCTCCGCCTGGGCCAATTTTGCCCGGACGGGCAATCCCAACGGATCGGGCGACAATCCGTGGCCGCGCTACACGGCCAGCGACGAAGCGCCCGCCTGGCTGATCCAAGACCTGCCGGGTCTTTCGACCTTGACGGATGCGCAATACTCGCCAATACGCCACTGCGACTACTGGGACTCGGTGTCCGCAACGCCGCCGCGTCGTGGGCCGTAAAGCGAGGGCGATTTCGTCGCACTGAAACGCCGACAAGGAGACGGTCAGGTCATTGGCCGTCACCTCCCGTGAGTGTTGTAAGCGTCCGGGCTCGACTGGACGTTTCCACGGCTTCTGATCGGAGGTCTGCTAATGGAATGGTCCGGCCGTGCTCCTGGCCCACCGGCAAGGGGCAACCTCGGCCGCTCACTTCGGGCGAGCCGCACGCCAGCTTCACTCACACCAGCAGACATCGCCACGAACAACCAAGTCGCCGCACTCGGGCCGATGCTGTCGGCGTAAGATCGCTTTCGGTTCTTGGACAAAATTCGCGGACGGTGGCGGCGTAGGATGACGGTGAGCCGTGCACCACGGCGACGGGGATTCGGCTGGAGAATGCCACCGCCAGAGTTCAGCACAT